>CAYVVO010000245.1:0-3158 GCA_964455275.1 uncultured Candidatus Bathyarchaeia archaeon
CTTCTTCTCTTTTTTCGTTAATTCTCAATACATGGTTCTCGATGCGTTTGATGTTTTTTCTTGTATGCTTAACGTTCTGGCGAACTCTTCCAATTTCACCATCAAGAGTTACAATAGTTTCAGCCAAGCTGGCAAGTTCTATCCTAATTACTTCAATTTCTTCTTTGAAACCGCTTATGTCGCTCTCCCTTTTTGTCAAATGTCGCTGAAGAGCTCCCACGGCTTCGTCAAGACTCTTTACAGCTGACTCGCTAGGAATGATTGAGGAATAGTCAACTGGCGCTCGATAATAACCACTTTCGAAGCCCCCCTGAGCCTCGTAAAGGTCTCCGTTAACAGTAACTGTTCGATGACCGTTTCGCGAAGCGGCAAAGGCAGTTTTATCATCTTTTGTTACCAGCGTGTCCCCGAAGACAAAGCTTACAGCAGGATCAAACTGTTTTTTGCACTTGACAAAATTGGAAGCAGTGCCGTCCACGCCCCTAATCCTTGGGGTGCTGATGGAATGGATTTCGGACATTTCTTCAAGGGGAATTATCTTGATTCTGCCCAATCTCATGCGTTTCAGAGTCTCAGCGCACATGAATGCTGAGTCAAAGTTCTGAACAACCATGGCGTCAAGCCAGCCGGATGCCGTAGCTTCCACGGCTTGTCTATATCCTTTTTCGATTTTGATCAGGTTTTTGAGGCGTCCGTGAATACCTGTAATCACGCCTAAATCCGCCAGCTCTTCGATGTTCCTCAGCGCGTTTTCTTCTGTGGCAACTTTTTCAGCCATTTCCCTTTGAGTGGCGAACTCCACTACTGCTTCTCGTGCGGACTCGGCGATTTTTTCTGCTTGGGTGATCTCTAACTTCACGGATTCTTCTTGTGCAAGTCTTCTATCTATTGTTTTTTCAAGATTTTTGGAGCTTTTTATTTGCTCTTTGTGTACCATCTTGAGGTCCGCGTAGGATTTTTTGAGGGCACTGAGGTTGGATTCGAAATTCTCCTTTCGAGTTACAAGATCGTTTAGTTGCCGCGTAAGAACTTTTAAGGATGTTCGGCTCTTGATAGCATCGCTGTTAAGATCAACGAGTTCTTGGGTGCGCTTTTCTAACTTTTCCTCAACTTCTCTGATTTTTTTGCTGTTTTCTCCCAAATTGGCTCGCAGTTGAGATGCCTCGTTTGAGACCTTGTCATAATGAGCCTGCTTCTCGGCGATTTCGCTGAGGAAACGCTCCCGCTCTCGCTTTAACCTTCGAATCTCCTTTCGGTTATCTTTGATTTCATGTGTAATAGCTTCCAGTTTCTGTATGTTGTTCTCCATCACTTTTTTGAGACCATCAAGGCTTGCGTTTCCAGCTCCAATCTTAGTTGACAACTCGCTTATCTTCGACCGAACTTCCCCTATATTATATTGAACCTCAAGAAGACGCGTTCCCCGATCTTCAATCATTTCTGAACCGAGCTTTCTCCATTCTGTTTCGGCTTCGTGCCGCTGAGACCTAAGCTGTTCCCTTAGCTCCCTCGACTTCTCAACCTTGCTCCGAACCGCTTCGACTTTTGAAGCCACATCAGCTTTCTTCCTCTCAACCTCCAAGATGTCACCGAAAATCTTCATGGCTTCGAATCGTTTGATCTCTTCTTTAAGAAACATGTAACGAAGCAGCTCATTGCGTTCTCTTTCCAGATCGTCTACCCTCTTCTGCACCTCATCTATTCGACCCATGGCAGTTCGGATAGAAATCTCAGCTGCCCGAAGTTTCTCTTCTGCCTCAGCCTTCTCAGCATCATACTGGGCTATGCCAACCAAGCTCGATATCATTTTTCTGCGGTCGTGAGAGGAGATTTCGGCAATCCGCGTGATGGCGCCCTGCAAAACAACGTTGTGGCCTGTGGGGCTGATTCCTGCCATGGAAAGGATGTCAAGAATATGACCTCTTGAAATTCTTCTCCCATTGAGACGGTAGACGCTTTGGCCTGCCCTGTTAATTTCACGGGAAACAGTCACTGTTTTTGTGTCCACGGGCAGGCGGTTGTCAGAGTTGTCAAACTGAAGCACTACTTTGGCGGTCTTTGCTTTTTTAACCTGCAATTCGGGGTAACCGTGATAAACTAGTTTGGAGAGGCTTGCAGCGCGCATTCTCCTAGCGCTGAGTTCGCCTAAGCCAAAGAGGACAGCGTCTGCAATATTCGTTTTTCCGCTTCCGTTCGGTCCAGTTATGACCGTGAAACCCTTATCTAACGTAACGGTGGCGGTTTTCGGACCGAAGGACTTGAAGCCTTTGAGCTCAATTTTCTTAATGTAAGGCATCTTTCTCTAATTCGCCCTCGGTTTTTTGCATAGGCGGGAATTACCCTTAATGTACTTCACAACTTTTCTGTAATACCTTCTATAAATAAGCTGTGTTTAAAAAAGATGTTTAAACTAACTAATACAAAAGTTTAGATGCCATTTTCACTCATTTCCGGAGCCGCGGAACTGTTCTGCCATCATTCTGACAAAGGATTTGATGTTCTTTTCATCGCCATAAACAAGCATGTACCCGTTTTCCTGCATTTTACATGAAAGCTTGCTCTCTTTCACCAAGTTTTTCACATCCTCCAAGGGAGTGTCATCCGAAATTTTGATTCGCATCCAACTCTTGTCGCGGGGAACCCCTAAGCTAAATCTGGAGCCCGCCGCCCTGTCTTCTTTCTTTTTCACTGTTTTTGTGTCTTTAAGTTTTTTCAGCCACTCTTCCACGGTTTCTGTTCCCAGTTTTTCCGCGGCGAAGATGGCGTACGATTCGACGCTCCTCAGGTATGTGTCGATTCTAGAAATGTTTTCTGTGTGTGTGGGGTCGGCTTTTAGAACTTGGATCATGGTGTTGGCGGAGCGCAGGTCGTTTATTACGTCTGCCGGAATCTTCTCGTCTCTTTCTTGAAGTTCCGTCAGCAGGTCAGCTAAAATTTTCCATTTATTCTCGTAACTCATCTCACATTTTCTCTCCCATTCAAAGGGGCTTCTGAGACCTAGCCACTGAGCGAATAGCCGCTTAAGCCTCAAGTAGATAAAAGAGACACTCTGTTTTAGTGATTTCTTTTAGAGAATGTTGATGTGCAGAAGATAAAGCTTTTTTCTAGTCGCTATCGTCTATTTGACGTGCCCTTGTTTTGATCCAATCTGTAACTTT
>CAYVVO010000246.1:0-10531 GCA_964455275.1 uncultured Candidatus Bathyarchaeia archaeon
TGGAGAAGGTTAGTGACGCCACTGACTCCTGTTTTCCGCCAGTAAGATTGATTATTTTTTCCCGCATAAGCATAGAGTTCGGAATGATTATCTCGTTTCGGTCATAGGTCTTCAGTTTGTTTGTTCTAAGGGCTATATCCGTGACTGTTCCAGTCAAGTCTCCAACTCGAATAACGTCGCCGATGGCGTAAGTTTTGCCCGACATTATCAGCACGCCGGAAACCCAGTTCTCTATTATATCCTTCAAGCCGAAGCCGATCACTAATGCACCTACCCCAAGACCTGCAACAACCCCTGTGATGTCAACATCCAACATGGAGAGAATCATGAAACCAGCTGCGGTGTAGATGATTATCTGGAAGAAGCGCCTCATGTGAACAAGTTTTCCTTTCTGTAGGTCGCCTCTCTTCTCAAGTCTGCCTATTAACATGTCGAATATGGTGACGATCAGAAAGGCACCGACTACCGTAGAGATTATTGCCAGAATCTGAAGGGGGTTTTCGATTAGTCCCTGAAGACCAGCGAGCATAAACATTTCCTCGGCATATCCTTAGAAGATGGGGCTCTTTTTTAGGTTTTCTGAACTGCAACTTGAAAGTAATTATTGAATTAACGTTGGCGGTTGAGTGTTCGCTCTGCTAGAAGATGAATACGGAAACACCCACCTGTTGCAGAATGAATACACCATAGATCAGACAGAGAAAAATGGCTCCCCTTTTGGTTAGTCGCTCGCTTGCGCCCACCATGTACCAGACGCTTAATGACGAAATCAGCACGTAGAACATGATGCTCTGCACAGCCACAACATTCACTGGAGAAAACGAGAGCAGCGACGAAACCCCAAGAATAAGGGTGATGTTGGTGATGCAGCTGCCGAGCAGGTTTCCAAGAGCCATGTTGACCAGCCCCTTTTTGAGGGCTTGTATGGTTGTTGCCAGCTCAGGCAATGAGGTCCCAAAACCGATAATGGTTGCGCCTATAATGGATGTGGGTAAACCTATGAAGCCTGCAATGTCCACGGAGCTGTCCACCGCAAACTTGGAAAGTACAATTATTAATGCAACGCCTACCAGAAATTTTATGCCTACAGCGGCGATGTTTTCCTCTTCTTTTTTCGGCTGTTGGGGCGTCTCAGTGAAGTCTGTGGTTTCGGTTTTGCGGGAAACTGTTACAGCGAAGTAGGCGAACAGGATCAGAAGCACGATACCCAGCACTGGACCTAAGCTTCCTCTTTGGACAATAAACAGGGGAATGATTGAGGAGATGAAGAGGAATTGCACAAGCTCCTTTTGTGATTGCCCTTTCAGTGCGATCTCTTTTCTGCTGAGAAGTATTGCCAATCCAAGGATTATGGTGAGGTTTGCGATGTTAGAGCCTAGGACGTTACCGACGGAGAGTCCTCCTTCACCCGCAAGGGAGGCAACTGTGGAGACTGAAAGCTCCGGCAGCGATGTTATTATGGAGAGGATGATGAAGCCTGCAGCCATTTCTGATAACCCGAGGGCTTTGGATATGACTAGTACGTATCGGATGATTCTGTCGCTGATCAGCATAATCAGCAGCAATGATATAGCCAGCAGGGGTATGCTGTAGATCATCATTTGAGGTGCACCATCCACTTGTGATAGCATAGAGTAGACTATGAAATGCTTTTAAAGATTGTAGTTCCATTTAAATGGAAAGAGAGGGATTTGTTAACCATGAACCCGTTCGATTTTCTTGACGCCATAGGCGATTGGGCAATTGCGAACAGGTATAACATCATATTTTCGCTTCTAGCAATAGTTGTGGGTTATATTGTCATCAAACTTGTTTCTCGAGAGATCAAGTCTCTTAGAAGCCAGAATAGGCTGGAGCTGCATGCTGCTTACACGTTGAATCGCATCCTGAAATGGCTTATTTTCGTGGCGGTTTTCTCGATTATTTTGGCGCAGTTTGGAGTAACCTTAGGTGAGGTTTCTGGGCTGTTAACGGTTCTGGGCGGAACAATCATAGGTTTTGCGGCGATCAACACTCTCGGCAACATGATTGCAGGCTTGATTGTGATGACCAGCCGCCCTTTCAAGGTTGGAGACAGGATATTCTTTAATGGTCAATTCGCGGATGTTGAAGCAATCGAGTTAATCTACACCAAGATGCGTACTCTCGACAATGTTCTGGTTTCTATCCCAAATCAGGAACTGTTGAAATCGGAGATAGATAACTACGGAAAAAAGTCTGTTGTCCGGAGAGGCTGCTCGATTACGGCTGGCTATGAGGTTACTTCAGAACAGGTGGAAACTGCTCTGTTGGAGGCGGCAAACAGGCTGGTGGAAATGAAGGATGTTTTGAAGGCGCCGAAAGCCTATGTTTGGGTTACCAAGTTTGGGAATTACTCTGTTGAGTACACCCTTTATGCTTTCATACAGGATATCAAGCGTTTGCCAGAAATAGATTCTAACCTCAAAAGAACTGTTCTGGAGACATGTAAACAGCATGGAATCGACATCTGCACACCTACGATTATCAGAAGCGTGAAGAATGGCGAGAACTAACTTTGTTTCGGGGCTCTGATTGAAATGAACAATACAGAGACTGAAAAGTAACAATACGAAGCCTGATAATACGATTATATCTTTGAAGAGTGATTGGGTAGAGAGATGAAACCATGTTTCTTGTACCAGAGTTTGAGTTGGGCTTATGGAACGCCTGGACCTTCATGATTTATGTCCTGTTTTCTAACTTTTTGCCCTATCTGTTATCAGGGAAGCTGATTGACAAGAGGGTATTGAAGAAACTTGGTGCTGACCGCTCGCTGAGCGATAATGAAAAAACTCTTTTGAACATCTATTCCGTTCTGTTCTTTGCTATAGTTGCTTATAGTGTCTTCTTGCCGCTTGAATTGGGCACAGTCTGGTTCTATGCTGGATTAGCCATCTATTTGCTGGGCGTAATCATTGAAACCATAGCTATGCTGAATTTCTTCACTACTGCAGTGGACAAGCCTGTCAACAAGGGAATTTACCGTTTTTCAAGAAACCCCATGTACTTTGGCATATTCCTTATCTTCCTCGGCACAAGCATAGCATGTGCTTCCCCGATTTTCTTGCTGCTCACAACCATATTCATGATCCTGTCGCATATTGTTGTGGTTTACGAAGAGCGGTTTTGTATCCAAAAATACGGAAACTCGTATCGAGAATACCTGAATAGAATTCCGAGATGGATAGGAATCCCCAAGTCAAGTAAGATGGAAGACTAGCTGCTTCATTATCTTGAAATTGGAGTTTACAAATTTGATTATAGGTCTCGCAATAAGGTTTAAAAGAGGATGTTTGGATAAAAGCTGTGAACTTATTGGAGGAACAGGAAATGGTTGAATTTCCAGAGGAAGTTGTAAAGAAAGCGTTTGGGGCTGCAGACGGCAGATGCGAATGCCTGGTTGTAGAGCATGGACATAAATACAATTCTATGTGCATGAGAGTACTCGACTGGACTAAACGAGGACAATCTTTCATGGGACCTGACGGTCAAAAAGGCTGGGAAGCACACTGGATAGTTAGCCCAGAAAAGGGCGGAAAACCTACACAGCAAAACTGCGAGATACTCTGCTGGGACTGCTACGTCAAAAAGAACAAAGGCAAATAGTTACAAGCCCTCTTCTTTGCCTTTAACCCAGTTAGTCTAGATATTTTATAATCTACTTTTTCTTCTAATTGTGGTTCTGTTTCATTTTTCCTCTGCCTAAGGGAATGAAACGCTGAAACTCCTCTAGGGGAATCTGCGTAATAGTTCTTGCAAGCTCTTCAGAAACCTTCGTGGACAACTGATGTCGTATCTGCTTGGCAAGCTGGCTGCTTTTCTGTTCTCCCGGAACAATCTCCACATAAACTTCTGTCTGACCTGCGATGGCATCCACAGGTCCCCCCAAAACCATCATTTCATCATCGTCAATTTTTACTCCAACAGCAACACGTAATGGAACCCCGCGAACAAAGTTTTTGGAGCCGCTGATCATGAAGGAGCCCTTCTTGAGGAACTGTCCAGAAGGAGGAGTTTTACTCACCTGATCTGGATTCACCCAGTAGACGTTTATTGCACTCAACATCTCCCTCCAAGCTCGAGAGTAGGAGGCTGCGAGCTGGGCTGCTTCGTTGATGGCCTGTTCTGGGGTGGTCTTTCCCTCTGTTTTTATCAGCACGAATGGAGCTCCCACAATCTCGGCGTGGAAAACGATGTCTTGGGGTTCCATGTGTTTTTTGATGAGTATCTCGTTTGTTGTGGCGTCTCTGCCTCCGATCATCAGGAAACCGTTAGATGAGTGGAACCACCTGAACTTTTCGAACCACTGCTTTTTTCTTCTCTTAACAAGGGGTCGCTGGGTCTCTTTTCGCTTTATAACCTGTTTTTTTGCTTTTTCGATTTTGGCTTTGGTCTCTTGAAGGGTTTTCTCGGCGCCCCTAAGCTTCTTTTCAGCCTTCTTAGATCGCGAGTAATAGTTGTCCGCGTTTGCTTGGATGGAATGGCGGAGGTTTATAGAGAATGTGTGGTTTTCCACTGAAACGTGGAGAACTTGGTTCTTTGGCTCCAGAGAGTGGAAGTAAATGTCCGGGAGACGATTGGCTTTCTTTCCTTCTTCAATCTGTGAGGTTATTTCTTCCCAAGATTTGCCGCTTCTTTTCTTTTCCCTGATTTTCTGTAGTAGAGATCGGAGTTCCCCGAAGTGCATGTAGATTATGTCTCCGATAGTCTTGTTTTTTGTGATCGGCTCCTTCAGGTTCTCTAACGCTTTCTGCTGCCTCTGAAGAATCCGCTTGTATCTGGAGACCTCGCTCTCAACGTCTTCGGTGACTTCTTCCTTTCTCTCCGCAGCCGTTATCTTAGCGTAGTAGTCGTCAAGGGCGCTGTTGAAGCTCTCATACTTTTTTTGTTCAAACTGATCATACCTTTTCAGCGGCACAGGAGTTACGTCAATCCACGTCCTCTTTTCGTCGCTTACGATACGGGGATCCTTGGTTCCTGAGTCGATTAGGGAAAGAAGCTTCTGGAGCTGGTTGAAGATGCTGTCAACTTCGTGTTCGGTCAGAGAACCGCATTCCCTCTCTTTGTTAATCTCTGCTCGGAGAAGGATTTCTTCAGCGTAGGTTCCGCTGATGCTCAAAAATTTGGTTAGACCCCTCACTATCTCGGTTTCCTCAAGCTTTTTGATTTCCCCAAAGTCTTGAATGCCCAGTTTGGTGGGGTTCCTTCCTCTTGCAGGGGGATGCTGGAACGGTTCGCCACGCAAAATGTTTCTGTCCCGCATTCTCTTGTAGGTCATAGCCTGCAGAATCTTGCCCTCCGGATCAACCAGGATGACGTTTCCGCCGCCGAAAAGCTCTGAAACCAGCTGAAAGTCGCCTTGCCGCGTGCTGATTTCCGTGATTGCTATTCGCTCGAATTCGTGTTGCCGAACCTCTTTGACTACGCCATTATCAAGATATTTTCTGAGGCTCATGCAGAATGCAGACGGCTTTTTTGGTGTTTCGTGCACGTATGATGTTAGATGGAGCCGTTTTCTTGCTTCGATAAGAAGTTGGAGCCGAGGCTGGTTTGGTTTCCGGAGCTTGAGGAGCAAGGTTTGGGTGCCGATTTGGTAAATCTTGGCAACATGAGCACCCTTGACTGATTCGTTAATTTCACGGGTGACTGCGGCTACATCAAAGCTTGTCATTACTTCCTTCAACGTTTTTGCCTCAAGAGACGAGGAACCTGCTTTCCCGCATTAAGGGAGGGCGCCTCGTTCATATCCTTTTTCTGTTTTATTTTACTGCATAAAAAGGGTGCTGTCCCGAAATGGCGCGGTTTATTGTGGGGCGGGCAGCTGTTGTGCTGTTTCCGTCGGTCTGCTTTCGAGTCTACGCCACGATTTGCTGTGGAGATGCTTCCTTCACGTTGCTTGTTTCGTAATCTTTTTTTTCGAAAGGTGCCGTGGTTTTCTTTTTGTCAGTTCTTGACGGCGTTCTCTGGGCGCCTATCAACTGTAATGTCCACCCTGTCATCCAAAGGAAAGTGATGAAGGGTAAAAGAACAAGGATTCTCACTTGACGCCATACACGTCTGTTGCGTTTCGAATCGTTCATGTAATCTCCCAGTCGCTTGTTAGAAGCGAGAATATGTAAAGCTCTTATGAAAACTGGATACGTACCTGCAATATGAACGTCTGCTTGTCTTTCTGGGCTAGGTGCCTCACCGAAGCATTTCTGATGATGGCTTGTTTCTTGTGTTAGGTGGGGTTATTTTGAGAGGGTTTAAGTAAGTGAGAGCCGCTTTAAGCGGGTGGAGAATGCTTCCGGAAGCGAAACTAAGATAAACTATAAGTGAAAAGTTATGGTGTTCACGGAAACACGGGATTCAAATTGAATCCCATAGGAGTGGAGATGTCTCCCGCAAACTCCCCTTTTTTTACAAACTATAAAATCTGTTTATGTAATGTAAGCCGTTAATTCGTTGTCTTTTACTTGGAATCTATCTTTCTTTGGTATTTTAAGAAGCATATATTTTACATTAAATGATGTAAAGCATATAGAGGGCTTGAACATTCAATGTTTAGCTTTTTCTTAAGAATGTGACGTTTGTTGAGAATCGAAGAAAAATCAAGTGTTACAAAAACTGTTTTTACTTTCATTTTGTTTTGATGGCTTATTGCAGATCCTATGTGAGAAGCATCAGGTTCATGTATTTTCAACATCTCAAATATGACAAGATCGGCGGGTTTTGGAGATTCATTACTTATCTTAATAAATCCTCTTTGAAATGTTATTAGTTCATCATACTGGTTCTCAATAAAACTTGTTAATTTCATTAATGTTTTAATCAGTTCAAGTTGAAATTGAGGGATGTCAAGTTTTATTCTTTTATCAAGTTTTTCTCCGAGAAATGTAATAACCCACTCTTCAATGATTGAAACAGATATTGGTAATCCTTTCTTTGTTGTTCTAACAATATTGTGATAATAAGAGAACAGATCTTCCAAGGCTTTCACATCTTCTGTGGTGATTGGTTCCGTTAATGAAGCATTTCTTTTTTTTCTTGATTCTTCTAAGTGGTATTTTATTGTCTCTCTGACTGTATTCCCCAAAAAGTTGGTTACTTCCGTGATCTTCTTGTAACTTTCTTTTTTTATAGAGTCGGAAATGAAAGATGGAATGCGATGGAAATCTGAATCTTTTTTGAGTTTTTCGATTCTTAAAGCATGTTCTCCAAAGATTTCAGCCAAAACAATACAGGTATCCAAAAAGAAACAGCCGATTGCACTGGAAGTTTTCAAAGGTATTTCAACTACCAAGCATAAGTTGTTGAAGGAAGTGTTAGTAGTTTGCTGAACATTTTTCTTGTTGAATCTTTGAAATCGATTACCTCTTGGAGAATGCTTTTGTTGTAGTCCAAAAGCAGTCCTCTTGTTTGTTTTATTTTCAGGTTGCAATCAAGACTTAGTTCTTCAAAGACAGAGGGATCAACCTTTTTAATATCGAGATATTTCGGGTAGTGTATTTCAGCATAATCTTTCGAGTTCCATATTGAAACATATTTTTTCAAACGCTTAACAGCGAATACTGATTGGTCCATTTGATCGATTAGTGGAGCTATTCGTCGTTTCATTTTATTTATCATTTTTTGATACATGGCAAAACTTCTTGCAGTCGAAGCATGAAACTCATGCATTCTAACGATATCTTCTAAGACTTTGAGGAATTCATAATATGTATTGTCAAAAACAACGAGTTTATTATAAAATGACAATGGAAGGTTTGAGTTCAAAAATCTATGAGCTTCAATTTCAAGATACTCTTCCATCTCAGATTCATATTTCTGCCTTACGTATTGTGCAAATGAAAGAAGTGGTCTACCTACACGTTCTGCTTTTCTTACATTCTCGATTTCTTCTTGTAAATCTTTATCTTTTTCAAAGTTTTGAATGCTGCGTTGAGAAAAAGTTTCAATCAATTTAGTAGCATCAAACCATTCAGGTATATCTATTGAACCTATAACTGCTTCATTTTTGAAGTATACCAAGTCTGAATAAGACTTTGATGGAGTTAACGAGTCAAATCGTGTTGTTATACGTTTGAACTTTACTCCAAACTTCTTGATTGTTTCAACAACCTGAATTGGTTTTATGTTCATTAGACCAAAACGTAAAGCACTTTCAGAATAACCTATTGAGGAACCAGTTGTTGTAAAAGCCAAACCTACACCAACTTGGGATTTATTTATGGGGTTATATAGATTTGAGTTTTTCCTTTTTAAAAGTATAGCTTTTGTGTTTTTTTAATCCATATTAAATTTTTGGAGTATCAGTTCATTTTTAGATAAGATTTTCAATCCTGCAGAATTGGTGAGGTTTTCCAGCGATAGTGGAACTTCTCACCATGAAAAATCGGGTGAACTAAAATATATCTGTTTTCACACAAATTATAGATTGAGGGGAGACATTGTGAAAAAGAAAGAAAAAATTTCTAGAAAAAATATTTTCCAAAAAAATTCTGGAAAAAATTTGGGTTTATTGGTGAATCACCGCTTGAAATATTGGACTGTATTGTAAAAGAAAAGGTTTCGATGGGTAAAACCAAAGCCAACAAAGAGCAGATTAAAATCTTAATTCCAAAACAGATTGCTGAAATCACAAAAAAACTCGAAGGAAGCTTAGAGGCGGTGCTACTTGATAAAACAATGAACCAAATAGAGCGATTACCTGTAAGTGAACTTGCCGAGAAACTTAAGGGAATGAACGATATAGAAACCGTGGTCTTTGACGGTGTTATGACACAGAGACTTGTAAACATTGCAATTGAAAAGAATATTAAATACCTCGTAGCTGCTCGCATCTTGGGAGAAATTAAGCCACAATTAGAGGTTAAGCTAATTACATTTTCAGAAATCCAATGTTAACCTCTAGCCAAATCTACGACACCAACAAACCCGACCAATTCATAACAAAAATTGTTCTAGTCTCTACGAAGAATCTCTAAGCCTTTTTTTCTGTGCATTTTGTTTGCGTGCATGTTTGAACATGCATACACAAACTTTCATGCATGAAACCCTGAAACAAATCCTCTAGTTTTCCATGAGCTTTTATTAACCATTCACAGAATCCTTCTCGCTATTTGTTCAAACCTGAACACCTAAGAACCTACTTGAACCGTAATTTTCCCCGTCCACTCGTACGCAATTTTTGACGTTGCAAGGTTCCTTTATGCCACACTTGACGGGAGCTAGGAAGACCTGGATGAGATTTTACTTCGTTGTATCTCTTCAAAACAATTATCTGTCTCTCATCAATAGAGTAAAATCCAATCGGATGAAATCCGCGCCGTTCACCGGAAACTTGGGTACGCACAACTGCATAGTCTCCAGCACCGCCAACATTCTCGCCTTTATCGTTCTTAGCGTCTTTGACTAGCTGCCACAACCATAACCTGAACCCTGTCTCGTCCTGAGGAGGACGCAGCTTAGTTTTGGCTACAAACCTCCACACAATAGGGGACCCGTAATATTTCTGTGCTTTTTGGCTGTAGTCCCTCTTGGTGACGATAAAGGTAGTGATTGCCTATTTCCTCCGTTATCTAATATAAAATAGTGTGTTTATGCTTAAAAATGCTTTATTTCAGTAGGTTTATTCGTTCGTTCATTTTTTGGCATGATGAACGAATAAATACAAGAATGTTTGAAACGAAAATAGACGGTTTTCGTTAAGTTTTAACAGAAAAGGGTTAATCATTTGTCGAAAATGTCTTTACCGTTCAGCATTTGAACAAGCGTACATTCGATCATTCAATCATCCACTATCTCCCACCAAAATATTTCAGTGGGTATATAGGGGTCAATTTAGCCCTGTTCGATCACAATTTCACTCTCATGCACTATAAAATCACCCAAATAACCCCGAAACAGCCTCCTTTAGCCAAAAGAACCGAGAAAACCATGATTGAATCCTAAAAACGTGGACTTAGAGAAAAAAACAAAAAACAAAATGCAGAAAAAATAAGGCTTCTCCCTAGCCTAAACCATTAAAAGAGGCAGGAAAACGCCCTGTTAGCTTCTCTAGTTTCTTGTGTCCTAATAACTAGAAAAACTGTTTTCTGGAAGGCTGATAAAATCATGGCTGATGAATGTTTTTACCGCTGAACATTTCACACGACAAAACCCGAATCATTACATCCTGAGGATAGCCAGCGTGTTCGGTAAGGCAGGGGCCAGCGGCAAGGGAGGAAACTTTGTGGAGACAATGATAAAAAAAGCACAAAACAACGACTCCATCATGGTTGTCGACGACATGTGGATGAGCCCCACATACACTAAAGACGCCGCCTCAGTATTGAAAGGAATCTTGGAGCTTCAGCTTCCATATGGCATTTACCACACAACAAACAATGGTTACTGTTCATGGTACCAATTTGCAGAAGAAATCTTTCGAATAACCAAGTTAGATCCTGATTTGAAACCAACAAAAACCGACCCCAACTACGGGAAGGCTAAACGACCGCTTTTCTCTGCATTAGCAAGCACAAAA
>CAYVVO010000247.1:0-10146 GCA_964455275.1 uncultured Candidatus Bathyarchaeia archaeon
ACTTGTCGAAGAAATCGACGTCAACCTCAAAGAAATTGGAACACGAGACAAGGCTGAAGAGTATCTTAAAGCAAAAGTTCGCGAAATCATCAATGATTACCGCCTCAAAATCGCCGAGGAAGCCGTGGACAAACTCATGTACTACATTATACGCGACTTCCTAGGCTACGGAAAAATAGACTCTCTCATGAGAGACCTGCTGATCGAAGACATCTCAGCAGACGGAGTTAACATACCAATCTACGTTTGGCACCGCGACTACGAATCCCTCCCAACAAACATCATCTTCAAAAACAGCGAGGAACTGAACTCATTCATAGTAAGGCTGGCGTATATGGCGAGAAAAAACATCTCCCTCGCGATGCCCATACTTGACGCCTCCCTGCCCGACGGCAGCAGAATACAAATGACCTACGGAGACGAGATTACCCGCAGAGGATCAACATTTACAATACGGCGCTTCCGCGTAGACCCCCTAACCATTTCCGACCTCATCTCCCTCGGCACAATCTCATCGGAGATGGCTGCATACTTCTGGTATGCCATCGAAAACAGGGCATCCATTCTTGTGGCTGGGGGTGTTGCTTCGGGAAAAACGACTATACTGAACTGTTTTTCGATGTTCATCAAACCTGGACTAAAGTTAGTCAGTGTAGAAGATACTGCTGAGTTGAATTTGCCTCATGAAAACTGGATTCCATCGGTGGCAAGAACAGGATTTGGGGACGCTGAAAATACAGCCGGAGCTATCACCCTGTTTGATCTTTTGAGGGCAGCTGTCAGGCAGAGACCAGACTACCTACTTGTGGGGGAGGTTCGGGGAAAGGAAGCTTACACGCTTTTCCAGGCAATGGCAACAGGGCATCTGGGAATGGGAACAATTCACGGCGAATCTGCGAGTTCAGTTATTCACCGTTTGGGATCAGAGCCGATGAACATTCCGAAACCACTCCTAACAATGATTGACGCTATAACTGTTCAGCTGCGAACAGAAGTTAATGGAAAACCCACCCGAAGAACTCGCGCAGTAACAGAGATCGTTGGGTTAGACCCAAACACAAGGGAGCTGATAACCAACGAAGTGTATCGATGGAATGCAAGAGATGACACTTTCGAGTATTCTGGGCACAGCCACATCTTGGAGGAAAAGATGAAACGTAAGGGGCTTAACGAAGGAGAGGTTCTGGAGGAGCTTAACAAAAGAAAAACGGTGCTAGACTGGATGGTGCAAAAAGGGATTCGCAAGTACACCGACGTCGCTTCCGTAATCAGAGACTATTATGCTGACCCCACCCGCGTCTTCAGAAAGGCTAGGTTGGGAAAATCATGAGTACAACCAAAATAAGAAAGAGACTCAGAATAGAGTACAACCGCGTCAAAGATGCCTCAAGTCGCCTTTTCTCTCCCATTACGAGTTTCTTTTCCCGGTGGATGGAGCGCCTCAAATTGGGGGCAACTAAACCTCAGGTTTTTGCCTATCAACTCGTGGGAGGGAGAGCAACCCAGTTTTTGCCATTGTTCAAAGATTTGGATGAGAACTTGAAGAAATCGGGGATAAAAATTAACTTCAAAGCTTACATCAGCACAGTCATTTTAGCAAGTCTGCTGATGTCTACCTCGGTTATGGTTTTTGTTCCAGTGCTCCTGTTCTTCATCTTCAAATTGTCTCTCGTTTTGTCGCTTCTCTTTGGAGTGGGAGTAAGCTTGTTTGCTGGAGCCTTAACGGTGATAGTATTCTATGTTTACCCAACTTATCGGGCAGACAGTCTGAAGAGAGATTTGGAGGACGAAATGCCTTTCACCACAGGGTACATGTCCATTTTGGCTGGGGCAGGTGTGCCTCCGGACTTTATTTGGCGTTCCCTAGCCCAAATTGACTCCTCGTTAGCAATCTCTAACGTGGCAAGAAACGTAATTCGGGACGTAGAGCTTTTCGGCTTTGACGTTATTTCAGCATTGGAAACTACATCCAAACGAACCCCCTCTGAAAGATTCAAAGAGATGTTGGAGGGGTTCATTTCTGTTGTTTACTCTGGAGGAAACTTGGTGAAATATCTCAGAAACCGAACGCAAGAATACATGAAAGAAAAAAGTATCGCATTGAAACGGTTTTCTGACACTCTAGGAGTTCTAGCTGAGTTTTATGTCACTCTGATGGTGGCGGGGTCCCTCATCTTTGTGGTGATGCTTGCGGTTATGTCGATGCTGGGGGGTGGGGGGTTTGGTCCGTTGGACTCTCGTTTACTGTTGCAGCTTCTGACCTACATTGGCTTGCCGGTTGGGTCAGTGGTGTTTCTGGTTATCTTAGATATGGTTTCGCCGAAGAGATGAGATATGCCGAAAGTTGAAGGTGTTGAGAAGAAAATTGCTTGGATTGTCTCGGGTTCTCTAGGGATAATTATCTGCCTGACCGCTATTCTTCTCCTCAGGGACAGCCCTCTCTTCGATGAATATTTCCTATTAGCTGTGGTGATCACCGTTTTTCCTCCCGCTGTACTCGATTACGCGAACTATCGGTGGAAGAGATCAATAGACAAGCATCTTCCAGACCTCTTTCGAAGCATAGTTCAAGCCCAAAAAAGCGGGATGACCATGCCGCAGGCGTTGGAGGAAGCGTCTAAGAGGAATTATGGACCTTTAACCAAGGAGCTGCAGAGGATGGTAGCCCAGATGAGTTGGGGAGTCTCCTTCGAGGAAGCGCTTCAATCTTTTGGCAAGCGTGTTAACACCGCTCTGGTAGGGCGAACAGTTCCCTTGATTCTCGAAGCCCAGAGGTCAGGAGGGCAGGTTGAAAAGGTTTTTGAGCCGCTGGAGAAATTTGTGCAGACAACCTTGGCGTTTGATGATGAACGCAAAACTCAGACTAGACCTTATCTTGCAATCATCTACGTGGCATTCTTCGTCTTCATCTTCACCATTATTATGCTCTTCAAATCCTTCTTTGTTGACATGTCGGATTTCTCCACCGGCCAGTTCACGTTGATGTCACCGAACGAGGCGAGAAGCGTTTTTTTCCACATGAGCGCAATCCAAGGCTTCTTTGGGGGTCTTGTGGCTGGAAAAATGGGTGAAGGAACAGTTGGCGGCGGTCTGAAGCACAGCGTTATTCTGTTGATCTGTGGGTATTTTGCCTTTAAGTTCATCGTGTAATGGGAGAGAGAAAAAATATGAGAAAACTGTTGCGGAACAGGAGGGGAATAACCCCGGTCTTGAGCAGTCTCTTAATGATGGTTATCGCAGTGGCGGGTATGTCGATCGCTATTACGGCTACTTATGTTATCACAGATGGGCTCCATGACAATATGGGTGAACGCCTCATTGTTGAAGATGTTTGGTTTACTTCAGGTCAAGTTTCGTTGTATCTTCGTAACGTGGGCAAGATTTCGATTGAAGTGGCTGCCGTGTACATAAATCGTACAGACCAATCGTTTACGCCTCTTGAGTTGGAACAGAACAAGCATGGTTGGTTGACTGTCACTTACGGCTGGAGTGCAGACTCTGCATATGAGATTAAGGTTGTAACTAGGAGGGGAACCACTGTTGTGGACTATTACATGTCGCCGTATTAAACGGGATCGGCGGGGCATCAGCAACATAATAGTTGTTGTCCTCAGCCTAGTGATTATCTTGGCTATAGTCTCGAATATTGTCTTGTGGAACTACGAGATGACCCAACTGGACTGGGAGAAAATGAAGGAGAACGTCCTCATCACCAACGTTGAGAACGTTACTTCTGGGTCTCAATTCACCTTCCAAAACAACGGAGGCTTAACCGTCCATCTGGTCTCATTATGGATAATCAACCCAACAGACCATCAACGCTACGACATAAACGTCTTCGTAAATTCCGCAGAAACCAAAACGTACCTTCGCGGCGACATCGCTTTACCAACAGGCAATTACACCGTAAAAGTTGTAACTGAACGGGGAAACACAGCAGTCTATTCCGAAAGCTAACTTAATCGATTACACAGGCTTTCAATGAATCTATTGCTGTACTCTGATTTTTTGCTTCAACCAAATCTATTTTGTAAAGTGACGCCAATTTCCTACCGTTCTCGCTCATCTTCGGAATCGCAACAAGACAAGCCCTGTCTGGGGTAACGTCGAAAATCTTAGCGAACATGGCGATCACCGACTGCTCAGATACAACATCATCCGTGGAAGTTGCAAAATCAATCGCTGTTACGTTCTTTTTCTTTCCAGCGGAGACGGCGGTTAAGTCAAACATGTGGCGGGTTCCAGATTTTCCATTCAAGAAACCGGGGCTCTCCACTTTGAATCCCATGTCTTCCAAGAATTCAATTATGGGGATGGTTAGAACACAGCCCAGTGTTGCCTCTTTCGCGGCTTCTGGGGTCAAACTGTAGGAGTAGACGTCTTTGTAGATGGCTTCGTCGAAAGTGAAGTTTTGGTGGCATTCACGGCAAAAATGGGCTGGAACCGGAATGTCAAAGCTTTTTCCACATTGATTACAGGTGCACCATACTCCTGCTTTGTGATAGTCGACGTCAGGATTAGTTAATTCTTTGTTGCATCTGGGACAAACCAGTTTGTCGTCTTTCTGGAAGTGGTCTTCGGTGTCGATGTATCCACATTTTATGTGTTCAATCAAGGAGCTCTTCTTTACGTCGAAAGATTTGCAGTGGGGACAGGTATAGTGTATAGAAAGGTTCGCTGAACTACAAGACGGACAATAGACGATTTTGTCGTAAAGCTTCCTTTCTAGGATACCGCCCTCAAACATTTTCTGCAAAAACTCCCCTGTGCCAGAAGAGTCCCCCACGATATCGCCTATAACCGGATATCTAAAACCTTGATTCGGCTCATAAATCGGATTTAATGTGCCAAGCTCGTCGCTAACAAACTTGCTGATAAGAAGCTGAACTTTGTGATCTTTGTACAGCTTAAGCAGTTCCTTTTTCGAAGCTTTAGGCATGCATTGTCTCCTTTTCTGAGTTGCGGCTTAGAATGTCCTCTCAACCGCTTCTAGGATGCATGCTATGCTTTAAACTGATTTAAAATGTTATGGAGGAGAAATTTATACTTGGCATTCAGCTTTTCATTACACAATGCCCATGATATTCTGATGTGCTCAAATTCGCGTAAGTGACATGGTAGGACGAACCGGAACAAGTCAAAATTAAATAATAAGATTATTATCCTAAGTAACACAAATGAAGCAAGTGTTGAAGGCACATCACTGTTGAGGGAACTAGTAATGGCATCTAAAGGAAAAGGAGACCGCTTAACTTTCGGCGGTTGGACTACCCACAAGGGACTGCTAACAATGGGTTTGTTTCTTGCCTTAGCGTTCATCTCCGAGTTCTTCATGGTCTCTTTTTTTGCGGGTTCAGGACTAACAGAAACATATGCATACCCGTTGCCTGTCAGTCCTCTCTTTCATCTTCTTCCCCTCGCAGTGATACTTGTGCTAGTGTCAAGCTGGATGTACCTTACGAACCACATAGCCATGAGACCGCACAGAATATCCCCAGCCAAGGTCTCAAAAAGTCGAAGAAGGCGCCCAAGAAGAACAAAATCCACAGGAGGCATCATGGGAGCCATTAAAAAGTTTTTCAGCAAAATTAGCTCCGTTTTACTTCGTTCTCGCGGCGTTTCATCTGCGCCACAGCGGCTCTCTTTTGGCAGAGTAGCCCTTGAAAGCACCGTAACTGTCTTGACCATCTTTCTGTTGTCAACGATTTTGCTCTCTGTTCTAGTGTACCCTAACCTGTTCACCGAGTTCGCGGCGGGATTCTACAGCAAAACTTCGCCTTTACAAGGGTTTATGCAGTCATTAGCTGATGGGCTGGTTTCCATTGCCAGTGGCTTAGATTCCATTGCTCCCGGTTTCAGAAACGCCTTTGAAGGTCTTGTATCAACCAGACTGCCCTCCTTAACCGAGGGGGACCTGCTGTGGAGATATGTTTTCTGCCAGAATGCGGCTGCGTGGGTTTCAGCCCTTGCCGCGTTAGCTTACGTAAAAAATTTCTCCAACACATACCGCAGCAGAAAATAGATGGCGCCTTATCAGCCACTTAACCGTTTTCGAGTTCATGATACATGTTGATTATAGGTGCATAAGCCTTTTATCGAATTTTGTTAACCGAGGATTAATGGAGGCTGTTTAATGTCCAAGAAAGTATTGTGTAGAATGGCTACGCTGTTTTTTGCATGTTCAATTTTAGTTAATGTTTTACCCGTGTGGGCGCTTGACACTTTGCAGCCCTCCGATTTTCAACTAGAGTCCTGGCAGAAGGAAATCGATTTCTTTGATTACGTTAGACTATACGCTGCATTACATGGCAAGACGCCCCCACCCGAAAACTCTCACGCATACCTTAATCTTGCATACGTGAACGTTTCAGGGCTGCAGATGCTTTCTGCTGGACTATTCAACATCACAGATGAAGAAAACGCGCTGACTATTCCAATCCAAACCACGATGATGCATTACGAGTCCAGGGATGGATTGAAAGATGTTGTAACCGCCTCAAGCTTCGTGATGCTTATGGCATTTAACGAAACTGCAGACACCGTTTTTGAGCAATCGCCAGACAGGAATGACACATTATACGCGTCTTTCAGTTTAGGCTACGATTTAGATGATCTTTTTGCTGGGGATTCGAAGCCTGATTTGAACAGCAAAACCGAGGTGATACCCCTCACGTCAACAGAGGATGGGCTTGTTTGGACGTGGGGCATGAAGTACACTGACCTTGCTGCGTTATGGTGGAAAACGTCGATTGATCCAGATAATCCGGCGCGCGACCCTAGACCCATAGCTTTGACGGTTTACGATGAGTTGACATTCACTTATGAACTGCGAATTGACCCTGAAACTGGGGAGGCAACCCTGAGCATGAATTATGTGATTGGCAAGATGCGTGATCTGTGGGTTTTCTGGTGGCTAATAATTCTCCCTGTGACGGCTCATTACAACGCGACTGGATGCTACAGAATGAACGGACAGCAAATCTCGGAGGAAACAATATACGATTTCATCAGCGACCAAGGAATCCAAATGAGCATAGTGAATTTTCAGGCCACAGTGATCCTTGACCACACAGCCTACTTTGAGGCTTCAGGCGCAGACGTCCAAGACGAAGAGGTGACTGTTGACGACTCGATAATAGAGGCTTTTGCTGATGACGGCGAAAAAATCTTGGACGCTGACTTCACAACAAAAGACTCATACAAGCTATTCAATTACACTCTTGACCAGACAGAAACAGCCTACGAGACATACCAGACCACAACAAGAACATGCAAGATAGCTGGCTTTGCAGACAACCCCATATTCGCTGTTCACACCTCATTGATGCGGTTTATTCCAGTTGTGCTGGCGAGCATGGACCCAGAACTGTATGAACAAGCCAAAGACCATCTGCTGGACATGAACTATGCTGACTACTTCTACCTGACAGCTTACCCAGAGTACAGCGGCTACAGGATTGAACATGACCCCACAATAACTGCCTACTGTCACCTAACAACCAGTGAACCTCCGCCAGAAGATAACGGAGACAATGCGGCGCCAAACAGGGGGGGAGCATTCCTCGTGATTATCGTCATCATAATGGCAATCATTGCTGCAGCAGTGTTTATTATCGGAACACGAAAATAATATTGCCAAAATGCAGCCAAAACAGAATGAATAATAGTCTGCTTGGCAAGCTTGAATATTCAAACTTAAACGGTTACAGAGCCGTAGATCAGCGGGAATTCATTGTAGGGCAGTATAAAACAAGCCGTTCAGAAGGTGTAAGCCATCGAAAAAGGATTCCGGAAGGTTTACAGTTGATGGCTCAAGGGTCTTTTCGCAACAAACAAAGTTGATTTTATCGAGTGTTCATGCAAAACTGATAAAAAGCATTGTGTTTCATAGAGGAGTTTATGTCAAATCCACTCTTCTCAGTTATAACAACAGGAAGGCGTGAGAAAGATACAAGAGCCCTCGAAGAGACTTTTAACAACTGGGAAGTTGCGAAGAAGGTTTTTGAAGAGAAGACTGGAAAAAGCAAATCAATCGAATTTTTGATTGCCGATGCGGGAGAAAACGCGGAGTTTCCGAAAATTTGTGACTCTACAGTAATTTCTCCTGAGGAATATGAAGAGTATAGAATGGAACTGTGGAAAGCGGGAATAATCAAGTATTCAGGGTGGGATACTCCGGCAATAGGAAGGAATTTGGGATTCAAGCATGCTAAAGGAAGGATAATCGTTTTTCATGATATGGATACCCTTTTCTCTACGGGAACCCAGATGGATGACGCATACCTTTTTTCTGAATTAGATAAATATGAGAACTACTTCGAAGTGATGTATAGCGCCTTCAAAAGGAAAGACATTGTTGCTACAGTCCCGTCTTTGAGACCACGAGACAGCCGTAAGCTGGGAAGAAGGTTCGGAATCATGGGAGCAAACTTTTTGACACGGCTTTCCTTGAAGTTTCCAACAGTAGAAATTTTGGGAATCCCTGTGCTTGGAGCCAGTGTTCCTGGATGTAGCATGGCGTTGTTGAGTGATGTTGCCGATAGTATGTCTAAGAATGGGTATGGTCCCTATGACGCGGAGTTGGGAGTGTCTGAGGATCAAAAAATTTCTAGGTTGATGTCGAGGTTTGGAAGGATTTGCTATGAGCGACAGGCTGGGGTTTTCACGAGAACTCGGAACAGAGTGAGTGAAGGCTATGATATCGCAAAGTCTCTTGGTTATGCGATAAAGGGGTCCACATATTACATATTTCCGGGACTTTTCAAGTATCGTAGACATTCTCTAACGATTTGAGAAGCTGGCAATTTTAGCTGGCAGGATACGCCCATTATTTTTCCAGTTCAGAAATCCAGTTGTCCAGCTTTTCTCTGGCGTCTTCGTCGCCCATCTGTTCTAGAGGATGTTTCATCAGGTATGCGGAGGCGTAGGTTAGGTTGCCGCTGACTCTTTTGTCTAGTGCCAGTTGTGCGCATCTTATTGCGTCGATTGCTACTCCTCCGGAGTTGGCTTTGTCGTCTACGTCTAAGCGGATTTCCATGTTGAAGGGTATGTTTGCGAACATTCTTCCTTCTATTCGGATGAAAGCCAGTTTGGTGTTGCCTAGGAAGGGAATGAAGTCGCTGGGTCCAATGTAGATGTCCTTATCGCTCAATCGCTGATTTTTTGGGATTAGGCTTTGAACGGCTTCTGTTTTGGAGATTTTTTTGCTCTCCAGCCGCTCCCGCTCCAGCATGTTAGCGAAATCCGTGTTTCCGCCAACGTTGATCTGGTAGGTTCTGTCTATGATTGCTCCTCGGTCTATGCAAAGTTTGGCGAGTGTTCTGTGGGTTATTGTTGCCCCGATTACCCCCTTAACGTCGTCTCCCACAATGGGTAGACCCGCATTTTCAAACTTTTTCAGCCAGCCTTCGTTGGATGCTATGAAGACGGGCATGCAGTTTATGAAGGCACAACCTGTTTTCAGGGCGATATTTGCCCAGAACTCTACGGCTTTCTGGCTTCCCACAGGCAGGTAGTTGATTAGGATTCGTGTTTTTGTGGTTTCTATCTCTTCGATCGCTTCTTTCTCAAGCTCTTTTTCTGTTTTTGTTTGTTTGATTGGCTTGATCATGCTTGCAACGTAGACTCCTACGCCGTCAAGGATTGGACTTTCTTTCACTTTTCTGGTGGTGCAGTTTGAGACGCTGTCAACCCAATCGACGTAGTTTGGGTCTGAAAATATGGCTTCGTTTAGGGGTCTGCCCACCTTGTTTTCTCCCACATCAAAAGCACAAACGAATTCCAAGTCTTCTACGCTGTAGCCGCCGATTTTTTCGTGCATTAATCCGAGTTTCTGGATTTTTTTTCGCTTGTAGATTTCGATTCCTTGAGCGAGACCAGCGAAACAGTTTCCTACGCCAACTACGCCAACCCTAACTTTTCCCATGTAATCACATTCTCGGTATACTCTGAGCAAATAGTAAGTGGTTCTTCTTTATTTGTTTCGGTTACACAAGCGCAGTTGATGTGGGTTAGGCTCTTCGTGATGTTAATGTGGATTGTGTAAACAGGTTTTTGGTTGGTTTTAGGGTTTTTCGTCTGGTTTCCATAGGCGTTTTTCGTAGGCGGATTTTGGGCGAAATTTTCCGCGGTATTTTCTGATGGAGG
>CAYVVO010000248.1:0-1818 GCA_964455275.1 uncultured Candidatus Bathyarchaeia archaeon
TTGAAGCCAGAGAACCCTGACATAGCCCCGGTCAGCGACAAGATTCCGCTAGTAAAATTGGCTCCCGAGCAACGACTAAAGTTTGAAGCCTACGCTCGACTGGGAAAAGGAAAGAAACACGCGAAATGGCAGCCCGTCTCCATGTGCACTTACATGTACCTACCAGAAGTCAAGATTGACCCTGAACGCTGTGATACATGTGGCAAATGCGTTAAGGTTTGCCCCGAAGAAATTTTCATAGAAACGGAGGGAGGAATAAAAACTCAAAACGAGCTCGAGTGCACCCTCTGTATGGACTGTGTAGATGCTTGCCCCCAAGACCCGCCAGCCGTCGAAGTGTCCTGGGACGAAAAAGCTTTTATTTTCAAAATCGAGTCCACTGGAGCACTCCCAGCAGAACGAATAGTCATTGAGGCTGTAGAAATTCTTGACAAAAAAATTAAAGACTTTACAAAACAAGTGAAAAAGGGTATGAAGAAGTGAAGAAAGTAAAGGCAACCAATCCAGAGCTAATTAAGCTCATTCAAGATTTAAAGAAAAAATCGCGAGAAAACAAAACCGAATTATGGCGCAGCATAGCAGAACGTCTGTCAACTTCAAAAAGAAGGCGCATAGCATTAAACGTAAGCCGATTGAACCGCTACACCAAAGAGGGAGAAACCGTTGCTGTCCCAGGTAAAGTTCTGGGCGCCGGAAAAACCAACCATCCCATGACAGTAGCAGCCTTCGCCTTTTCCGACCTGGCGAAATCAAAGATTCTGAATGCTAAGGGAAAGTGTTTATCAATAAGAGACTTGATGGAAAAGAACCCAACCGGCAAAAACGTGAAACTGATGGGGTAAACTGCGATGTCTTCCGAAAAAGCTATAATTATCGACGCCAAGGGGCTGATTCTTGGACGAATGGCTAGTATCGTAGCTAAACGTCTTCTCCAAGGCGAATACGTCGTCGTTTTAAACGCTGAAAAGGCAGCCATTTCAGGCAAGAGGCAGCAAATAGTCCAGGAAGCTAAAACCTTCCTTGAGGTGGGGCATCCAAGAAAGGGACCCTATCATCCTAGAAGACCTGACAGGATTGTTCGTAGAGCCATCCGTGGTATGCTTCCTCGGAAAAAACCGAAAGGTCTGCAGGCATTCAAAAGACTTAAGGTTTACTTAGGCGCTCCCAAGGAATTTGATGGTAAAGAAATCCAGACAATTCTTGACGCCAGCGCAGAGAA
This sequence comes from uncultured Candidatus Bathyarchaeia archaeon, assembly GCA_964455275.1. Taxonomy (GTDB): domain Archaea; phylum Thermoproteota; class Bathyarchaeia; order Bathyarchaeales; family Bathyarchaeaceae; genus Bathyarchaeum. The sequence continues at coordinate 1,220 of CAYVVO010000248.1, forward strand.
ATTGAAATCACCTTATATAACCGTTGGAGAATTGGCTAAAGAGATTGGGTGGAGCCCAGAGGTTGAATAGGTTGTCTAAATCAAAAAAGGTTTTGGTGTTAAGTGGGAAGCGGAAAACCGCAATAGCTCGAGCCACAGTTAGGCTTGGAAAGGGTAGAATCCGAATAAACAATGTGCCCTTAGAGATTTTTGAGCCTAAACTGGCTCGCGACAAAATTCTGGAACCCTTATTTTTGGTAGAGGAGAAAGTTTGGAAAGAAGTTGACATCAACGTTAAGGTTTCTGGAGGAGGCTTCATGGGTCAGGCTGAAGCCGTTCGTATGGCTATAGCTAAGGGTCTACTGAAGTGGACAAAGAGCACCCGGCTTCGCACTACGCTTAGAGACTATGATCGAACAATGATTGCCGGTGATCCTAGAAGAAGCGAGCCCAAGAAGTTCGGAGGTCCCGGGGCTAGGGCCAGGGATCAGAAAAGCTACAGGTGAGCACCCCCTAAAAGAAATGTGTGTATTAGAAGTCTAAACAAAATGACGCCGAAATGTATAAGTAGGAATTAAATGCTCGGAACAACCTGAAGGTCATGATTATGTGTAGGAGGT
>CAYVVO010000249.1:0-4362 GCA_964455275.1 uncultured Candidatus Bathyarchaeia archaeon
TTCAGCGTTGCAGGTTCCGGGTCTCTGGCATTTAGCGTTTATCACTATGTCCACGGCTCTTTCGAGGTCGGCGTCTTCTTCAACGTAGATGTGGCAGTTTCCTGTTCCTGTTTCTATGACTGGAACTGTTGCTTTTTCCACTACGGTTTTGATGAGGTTGGCTCCGCCTCGTGGAATCAGCACGTCTATGTATTCTCTCATTTTCATGAGTTGCTCAGCGTAACGTCGTTCGGTCACTGGAACAACCTGAATAATGTCCTTCGTTAATCCTGTCTCTTCCAGAGCTGTTCTCAACGCTTTCCCGATTGCCATGTTCGAGTTTATGGCATCTGAGCCTCCCCTCAAGATTATGGCGTTTCCAGATTTTATGCACAGCCCAGACGCTTCTGATGTGACGTCGGGTCTGGACTCGTAGATGATTCCGATTACGCCCAGGGGCACACGGAGTTGACCGATGATTAACCCGTTTGGTCGGGTCCATGTTTTCACGATTTCGTTTACGGCGTCAGAAAGCTTGGTTAATCCTCTCAGGTTGTTCGCCATGCTTTCTACTCGGCGTTTATCCAAAACAAGCCGGTCAATTAATGCCTCTTTTACGCCTTTGGCTCGGGCGGCTTCCACGTCCTTCTGGTTTGCCGTCAGAATTTCTGTGCAGTTCCTTTCAAGGGAGTCTGCCATGTTGCAGAGTGCCTTGTTCTTTTGTTCGGTGGAGGCTTTTGCTAGTTGTGTTGAGGCGGTTTTTGCTTTTTTGCAGATTTCTTCTATCATCTTTTTTCACTTTATGATGTGTATGTTTTTTCGGGCGATAATTTCTTTGTGTCTTATGTACCCGAGGGCTTTTTTGATTTGGTTTGTTTTCAGCCCCTTAATGATGCTTATTTCGCCGCTATTATAGTTTGGATTGCCCTTCGCGAACTCGACGCTGTTTTGGTCCACTAGGCTGATTACGTCGCCCTCGTTGAAGGCTCCGGTGAGTTGGACTACGCCTACGGGGAGAAGGCTGGCGCCCTTCAGTATCGCCTTTTTGGCTCCCTCGTTCACGAAAATCTGCCCTTTTGTTGAGGCGCCGTAGGCTATCCATCTTTTTATTTGGGGCAGCCGTTTTTGGGGCTTGAAGAGGGTCCCTATCTGTTTTCCCGCCAGTATGTCCAGTATCACGTTTTCTTGTTGGCTGTTGGCTATCACCATGGGTATGCCGCTGGATGTGGCGATTTCTGCGGCTCTGATTTTTGTTTTCATGCCGCCTCTGCCCAGCCTGCTTTTTCCATCTACTTCGCATTTGAGTTCGGGGGTGATTGTTTCGACGGTTTTGATCAGTTTTGCATCCCGTCTTTTTGGGTTCTTGGTGTACAGTCCGTCTACGTTGGAGAGGATGATGACTAGGTTCGCCTCTAGGGCGTTGGCTACGAGGACGGATAGGATGTCGTTGTCGCTGAAGTTTACTTTGCAGCCTTTTGTTACGGGTGTCAGTTCCTCCGTGGACGTTACGTCGTTCTCGTTGATGATGGGGACGACGCCCAGCTGCAGGGTCATCTCTAGGACGTTGCATATGTGCAGGTAGGCGGCTCTGTTGGAGAGGTCCTCCGCGGTTAACAGGATTTGGGCAACCTTCAGCCCATGCTTCTTGAACAATTCGCGGTATGTTGACATGACTATGCTCTGTCCGGTTGCGGCTGAGACCTGCTGGAAAACTATGTCGTTCGGTTTTGGGGGTATGCCCAGTTCGGCTATGCCCGCGGCTACGGCTCCGGAGGTCACAAAAACGATTCTGTTGCCCTGTTTTATGGCTTCTGCTATTTGATTAACCAGTTTCTCCATTAGTTCTATGTTGAGGGTTCCGCCGTTTTTGGTTAGGCTTCCGGTTCCAACCTTCACCACGATCAGTTTCGAAGACATAGCCACTCTTCTTTCCTTTAAAGAAGCATTCTCCTATAAGCCTTATCAAAAACTAAAACATGATTCTTCTTGGTTTTTTGGGAAAAAGCTGTTTTTCAACAATGAAATATTATTAGGTTCCTAACATGTTCGGGGTTTATTGTTATGTTTTTTGTTGCAATTTTCAAGTTCTGGATGGTTAAAGAAGGTTTGCTCGACTTCTGTGAGAATTCGGTTAATTTTGTTTAGGTGACTTACCATCTCGTTTGTTAATGAATCGACAGTTTTTCTAATTTTGCGAACTCTACACTTTTGAATTTCCATTTCCTTTTTATATTCCAAAGATTTTAATTGTAAATTACATCCCCCCTTGCAAATGTTATTAGTATACACTATTTTAACTTTGTTGAACAGAAAAACAACACAACTCTTCTAGTATAATATTCTACAAAAAATTTCCCAATAATTCCAGAAACACTTTCGTGTAACCAGAAAAAAGACTGTTTTCAACAATGAAGTATTATTAGGACGCTAATATGAATGCTTCACAGGAATGGTGGACGGGACGGGATTTGAACCCGCCTTTGTCCTTAGTAATTCTTTCTAACATAGTTTTTTATTCTCCTAAATTCTCTACTTTATCCACACGTGTATGTATTGCTTATAAGTTTTGTTGCTGTTTATAACATTAATTAGTCTATTTATTACACTATTCTTTTAATTAGAGTTATTGGAACTTATCTTACTTGTTTAAATTAGCGAGTGAGTGGTGAGCCGTGCCGAGCGGATTGGCGAGGCTGTTTAGGCTGAGCGAACCATGTTCCAGCGTGACCAAATACCTGAGTTCTCTAAATTACCTGTCAGCTAGGAACAATGAGTGAACGAAGCCGTGACAAGGCGATACTCTTCCCGAGCGAGCGGTTTCCACCTATGCGTGAGCATAATTGAAAAGACTTATTATTATCAATACCATTAGACTTGTTGTTTCCCATAGACTGACGACTAAAGGGAATTAATAGAAGCGAGTTTAAAGATAACAGTAATTTCCCTTTAAGTGATTATACCAAGTTTTCAGTATTTGTGGTTATCTAAAAGAGTTGAATTCAAATGTCGCATGAAAAAGAATATATTCGCGGTTTGAGAGATGTTGCAGCTTGTCAAACACACCTAAGTTTTGTTGATCCCCTAGGTGCATTATATTATGTCGGTTATGACATTGATCGGCTTATAGGTCGAGTGAGTTATGAAGAAGTAGTTCACCTTTTGTTGTTCAGAAAACTTCCCGATGAAATTGAACTGGATGCAATTCGGCAAAAACTGTTTTCCGAGATGAAACTACCCAAACAAATTATTAAAAGCATTAAAGAGTCCCCAGTAAATGCTCATCCAATGCAAGTGTTGCGTACTTCACTTTCCCAATTAAGTGAATATGATGAGAATCCAAACGAGTTTTCTGAAGCAGTTAATATTGATAGAGCCATTAGTTTAGTAGCTAAAGTTCCAACTTTAGTTTCAGCAATTTATCGAGTTAGAAATAATACAGAAATTGTACATCCTAAAAAGGAGTATGGCTTCTCTGAAAACTTCCTTTATATGTTTAGAGGAAAACCTGCGGATGAAAAAGAAAAAGAAGCAATTAATCGTTATATGATACTACATGCAGACCATGGACTAAACGCTTCGACTTTTGCTGCGCGAGTTACTGCGAGCACACTTTCAGATATTTATTCGTCAGTGATCTCCGCGGTTGGAGCCCTTAGGGGGAAATTACATGGTGGAGCTAGTGAGAGAGTTATGCATATGTTATCAAATGTAGATAATGTCAAAGATGTAGAGGATTATATACAAGGGCAGTTGTTTGATGGAAAGAAGATTATGGGCTTTGGTCATCGAATCTATACAGTAAATGATCCTCGATCGAGACATCTAAGAAAAATAAGCAAAGCTTTGTGTCAGCAAATTAATCGGATGGAATTATATTACACAGCCAGAGAGATTCAAAAGGTAGTCCATACGGAAAAGAAGATTTTTCCAAATGTAGATTTTTACGCTGCTATTGTTCTTAGTGCAATGGGTATTCCCAAAGAATACTTCACATTATTTTTTTCTTCAAGTCGGATAACTGGATGGGTAAGTCACATATTGGAACAGTACTCAGATTCAGTTTTGCTTCGTCCAACGTCACGATATATAGGTGTCTATGGTACAAAATTTGTTCCAATTAACCGACGTTAATTAAACACGGACGAGAGCGGTATCTTCTTACCGCTATTACTAGTCACTGATTAGTTGGCTATTATCATGTTCACTTGTTCGGTTGTGGTGGACGGGACGGGATTTGAACCCGCGGCTTCAGCGATGCCAACGCTGCGATCGTTCCAGGCTGATCTACCCGCCCGTGATATTCTAAACCCTGCAGGAAAGCTATTAAGCGTTATGGGCGAGAAGAGAATCAGCCATTTCTGCATATTAACCTTACATTTCAGG
>CAYVVO010000250.1:0-5363 GCA_964455275.1 uncultured Candidatus Bathyarchaeia archaeon
TCTTCCAGAATTCTGGGAATAAAGGGAGTTGTAATCAGCTGGGTGTGAGCGTGCGAGAGGGATGCTCCTGCTTCGCGTCCATGGTTCCTGAAAATGGTTACATGCTTCACGTAGGATTTTCCAGAAAGGTCTGTTAGGCGATCCAGATACGCGTTTATCACATGAACCAGCTGGGAAACTCGTGCTGCTCCGGGGTGTTCATTGTGAAATGGAGATTCTATGATGACTTCGTGATGACCTACGGCTCTTGCGAGAACAGAACTTTCTTTGACCATCACAGGTTTTTCGTCTGGCGGAGTGAATGCAGGGTACAAGTTTGGTATAACCCTCACCAGCCAGTCTTTATGGCGGAAACCGTTCTGATCACTTTCCTTTCTGATCTCCCCATTAGAAGAAAGATACACTAGCACCGCTGGAGGAGTCATATGCTCGTTGCCTGGGCATAGCGGACAAACCCCGTCCTCCTTTTCAACCGACTTTTTAACAAAATCGGTGGGTCTCTTTTTGCGTTCCTTGGCGATGACAACCCATCGGTTCAGCAAATAATCTTTTCGAACTTCATTACTTGCCATTCTTTCTTCCAGCTAACGAACCTGTTTAGGCAGAAGAATCCTGCGCTTTTTTTGTTTCTAAGAGCTCAGAATAAAGTTGAACGGTTGACTTTGCAGCTGCGTCCCAAGTAAAGAGTTCCAGAACCCGTTTTCTGCCGTTGCGTCCCAATTGAACCCTTTTCTCCGGATCTTTGATGGCGCTGACGATTCCCCAAGCGATGTCCGCTGGGTCGTTTGGGTTGATGTGGAAGCCGCATTTATCTGAGCCAGTGATGCTGACGATTTCTCTCATTCCGCTGGTGCCTGCTGCTCCAACAACCACGGGTTTCTCCATGCTCATAGCCTCTAGGGTGACGATTCCGAAGGGCTCATAGAGGCTTGGGTAAGCTGCAACATCACACGCTGCGTAGTGGGCGATTCGCTCTTCCTCGGGTATGAATTCGAAACGGAATTTAACAATGTCTTCAAGGTGTAGGTTACGGACGAGTCCCTCCAGATAGTCCCGCATGTCGCCGAGACCAACAATCACCAGTTTTGCGTTGGGAACATTCTGTAAGACATTGGGCATGGCTCTGATGAGCTTGTCTACCCCCTTGATCCACACGAGTCTCCCAACGAAGAGTATCATTATGTCCTTATTGCTGAGTCCGTATCGCTGTCTAACCACATCGATTCTTTTTTGACTTACTTGGTCAGGACTATACTTCTTTGGGTCCACGCCATTGTAGCAAACTCGGATTTTTTCTGCAGGAAAGCCCGCCTGTATCAGCTCATCCTGCATCGCGTAAGAAACCGTTATGACCATGTCAGCCATCTGTCCCCCTCGGTTCTCTATGTTGCTGACCACGCCTGAGCCGTTGCCTAATGTCCGTCCCCTCTCGTTGGAGTGCACATGAAATACCAAGGGTATCCCTAACTCTTTTTTTATGGATATGCCAGCGATAATTGAGAGCCAGTCATGGGCTACAACCAGATCAAATTTGAAGTCCTCGGATCTAACAAGTTCGTTTACCATCTTTGAGGCGCTTAGATAATTGTACATGAGAATTTTTGAGAAAAACTGAATCCCCCTGCCCCACTTCTTAATGTCTTCCGCAATCACATCCGGCAGGGAGTCAGACACATCGATGTGGACTGGACGATGAATCTCTATGCCGCGCAGAAGCTCTCTTGTAGGCAGACTTCCCTCATCATCATTCATGGTGAAGACGGTAACGTCGTGACCAAGCAGAACGAACTTCCGCGTTATCTCTGCAGCATAGGTTCCTAAGCCGCCAACAATTTTGGGGGGATACTCGTAAACCAACACAGCTATCTTCATATTTTTTTCACCGTTTCAGTTACTCTTTTGGCAGGTTGAACAGTGGAGAGCCAGTTCTGTTGTGTAGAGAAGCGTTATTTAACGGTTACTAGCTTCTCATAAATAACGAAAGTTCATCTTTTGGCACCCAAGACCGTGCGCGTATCCTGGCTGTTTGCTCTTATAGAAGACCGCTTTTTATTCCTTCTAGCATGTACTGCACGGCAATTGATGCTATCAGCAGTGCCATAACTCGGGTAATTACTAGTGAGCCGTTCTTGCCTAAGACGCGGTATATTGGGTCGATAAATCGGAGAATTAGCCATACAATAATGAATGTCAGCAACACCGAAAGTAATGTAGCCAATATTCCATAGGATTGAATGTTCAAAATTGATGTTGTTATTGCTCCGGGGCCTACAAGAAGGGGGCAACCTATAGGAACAGCGCCTACTGATTCGGATGCGGTTGGTTGTTCGCTCCAACCTCCAATAATTAGAAGTCTAACAGCCACTACCAGAAGCAAAATGCCGCCAGCAATCATGAAACTACTCAAGGATATTCCAAACAGGACAAGGATGTTTTGTCCAACCAAAGAGAAAACTGTTAAAAGTATTAAACCTGTGATTGTAGCCAACTGGTAAGTTTTTTTTCTTTGCGACTTATCCATGTCCTTTGTTAGACCAACAAAAATTGGAACATTCCCAAGAGGATTAACTACAATAAACAATGCAACAGTCATCTTCACCAGATCAGGCGCCAGTGCCAAAAAATCCATCAAAACTTCCTTCCAAGTTCAGTTTTATGGAATAACGTTACTTAACGGTTACTGCTGTTTCTTATAGATAAAACGCTTTTTTGGGTTCAAAAAACGTGTAATTAAAACATCTGGCTTCGCCTAAAAGAATTCAAACCTGTTTTTAACAAAAATGTGGGTTGATACGCTTATTCAGCGCATCTTGTACCTTAAAGATTTCTAGCAGTACTGTAGATTCGTTGCTTGCAGTTCTTCTATGTTGGTTTTAGTCAAGGTTTTTATTTTGTTCAGGTCCGGGATTTCTCCGTAGCCTACAAGGGTTATGGCTGTTCCGTCGTTTCCCATTCTGGCGGTTCTTCCGATTCTATGGAAATATACTAGCGCATCTAATGGCACATCATAGTTTATTATGTGGGTTATCCCTTGGATGTCCAGACCTCTTGCGGCAACGTCGGTTGCGATAAGCAGTTTTAGTTTTCCGTTTCTGAAAGCGTTGGTGACGTGGTCTCTTTGTGACTGTGTGAAACCGCCATGTAGCGATCTAGCATCGTATCCGTATCTGTTTAGTTTGTGTGCCAGCCAGTCTGTTCCTCTGCGGGTGTTACAGAATATGATTGCTTTTCCCATGTTGTTACGTTTCAGTATGTCCAGTAAATAGTCAATTTTGTCTCTTGAATTTACCACCATGTAGTACTGGTTCATTTGTGTGAGTGCTATCTCGTCTTTGCTTACCAGTATTTTTTCAGGGTTCTTCATGTATCTGTGGCACACGTTCATCACTGATTGGTCTATTGTCGCCGAGAATAGGCTTAACTGCCTGTCCTCGGGCACTCTTGAGAGTATGTAGTTTATGTCGTCTACGAATCCCATGTCCAGCATTCTGTCAGCTTCGTCAAGAACCACATTCTTTGTTAACGACAGATTCAATGTTCCTCTTTTCAGATGGTCTATCAGTCTGCCTGGCGTACCAACAACAATGTGTACACCTCTTTCCAGTGCACGAATTTGCTTGTTGATGGATTCTCCACCGTAAACTGGCAGAACCTTCAAACTTGAGTATCTGCTGAATTGGCTTATGCGCTCCGCAACCTGTATTGCAAGTTCGCGTGTTGGCGCCAGAACTAAGCCTTGTACTTTTTTTATGTTCGGGTTTACGCGTTCAACCATCGGAATTCCGAAGGCTGCGGTTTTGCCCGTTCCTGTTTGTGCTTGCCCAATTACATCTTTTCCTTCCAGTAAGGGGATCATTGCTTGAGCCTGAATTGGAAAAAGATTAGTGAATCCAAGCTCCTCTATCCCTTTCATTACTTCTGGAGTTAAAGGCAAGTCTTCGAAGTTTTCTATTTGCATGTGTTTATTCCTCCTGTCACAAAATTTTTGCACGCGGTCTTCAAAAGTCTTCAAAAAAGCCTCTCGAGGTAAGCATGAGTTAATGTGACGATACAACCCAACAAGCATCCCCCATATAAAAAGGTTTACCCTACGACAAAAATTAAAAATAAAAATGGGTTTGCGGCTGTTGTCTCCACCAAAGACGGGAAATCATGTTTTCCTGTATATGTTGTCATTTTTGCGTCTTTTGGTTCTTCAGTATGTCGCGTATCTCCCGTAGGGTAATCAGTATCTCGTCGTCCAAGCCCTCCGTTCTTGGTATAGGCTCTTCGGTTCGGGGGACCACTTCGGTTCCAGTTACGTAGGGTGCCTTGAATTTTCTCAGCTCATTCAGGATGAAGTCTCGAACTTCCTCATAGAATACGATGCCTTCAAGCTTGACTTCGGGTCCTGCCTGATGGCTGCCAGAGTAGCCTGCGGTTTCGATGTGAACTGAGCCAATGTTGAACAGCCGATCAAAAACGCCTGCCTTGCTGGATATGTTCGTGATGGTTCTGAAGGGCACATGCTTGCGGGTGACGGTGGCGACGCCTCGTTTCACGTAGATTTCAGGCATTGTTTCTCCGGTCTCCGCCTTCACCGAGTACTCGATGCTCCTGAATTCGAAAGGAATGTAAACCAAGAGGGGTATCAACCAAACCAGATTGACGACTGTTGTCCAGAAGCTAACTGGAACAATCCAGGTGGTGATGTGTTGAGTGGCGCTTGTAATCTCTTCCGGCTCCACTGCAGCACCTATAAACGATCCGCCTACGAAACAGATGACAACAATCAGCCAAATAGTGACCGCCAAAACTACGGGCTGAAGCAAGTTCTTGTGCAGAAACGCCTTTGACGGCTTGAAGATTTTTCCGCTAGTCACTCTCTTAATCGGAGGCTTGATGACCTTTTCTCTAACGTCCTTTTCCAAACTTAATCACCTTCTTCCTTTTTTCTTTTATACCGGGGAACCTGTTTTGCCGCGAGCTTGTTGAGAATTGCAATCGATTGCTGAGTCATGAGAAGCTCCTCCTCATCTGGCCTCAGGGTGATGCTGTACTCTTCTAGGATGGTGTCCAAAATTTCTCTGCACTCGGATTCCTTTGGGCAATCAGGACACAGTTTACCTGCGTAGGAGTCGTGCTTGTACCAAACTATGATTCCAAGTTTCTCCGTGAACATGATGTACACCTGGGCGTTCGCCTGATAGTCAAATCCGATCAGCAGTCCCTTGTAGTCTAAGAGGGTTTCAATGTCGAGGCGGTGACTTTTTGCGTGTTCCTCAAGTGCTTTTGCAATCTTTTTTCTTGTTCTGTTGAGAACCCGCGACACGTAGGAGGGGCTCCACTCTTCCTCGCTTTCGTCTGCGATGTCGCTGGTGGGT
>CAYVVO010000251.1:0-4414 GCA_964455275.1 uncultured Candidatus Bathyarchaeia archaeon
CAGCTAGGAAATGGCGTGAAAGGAATAAGCAAAATTTCAGTTCAAACAGGTACAACCCATGGTGGCGTTGTTTTACCTGATGGGTCAATAGCCCAAATTAAGCTTGATTTTAACACACTGAAAAGGCTCTCTGAGAATGCACGTAAAGAATATGGAATGGCAGGAGCAGTCCAACACGGCGCATCAACCCTACCTCCAGAAGCTTTCCACAAATTTGTTGAATGTGAAACCGCAGAAGTCCATTTGGCTACAGCCTTCCAAAACATAATTTATGAATCAAAACACTTCCCCGAAGACCTTAGACAAAAAATGTACACCTGGCTAAAAAACAACCTTGCAAACGAACGAAAAGAAGAACAAACCGAAGAACAATTCATTTACAAAACACGCAAAAAAGCCCTCGGACAATTCAAAAAAGAAATCATGGCATTACCCCAACAAACCCGAACAACCATTGCCAATGAAGTTGAAACACAATTCGAATTCCTGTTCAAACAACTAAACGTAATAAACACAAAAGCACTAGTGGAAAAATACTGTACATAAAACTTTTTGAAACATCAAGTTTGGGTTTATGGTTAAATTTTAAATTTTGAAGATTCTAAAGGTATAGTCTGTTGGTGACTTGAATGGAGATACCGTTTAACGATTTCATGAAGCTTGAACTACGAGTCGGCAAAGTTGAAGAAGCAACACAGGTTCCCGCATCAAGAAATCTGCTAAAGCTCATCGTCGATTTTGGTTCCGAGAAGAGGCAGTCCGTGGCTGGTCTGCTGCAATACTATAAGCCTGAAGAGCTGGTGGGCAAAAAGTTTGTTTTTGTTCTGAATCTGCAGAGAAGAAAGCTCATGGGCATAGAATCTCAGTGTATGGTGCTCGCCGCCGAAGACAGTGAGGGTCATGTGATTCTGGTTGCTCCAGAGAAGGATATTGCTGCGGGAAGCAGAATACGGTAGATTGTGTCACAGTTTTCCCAAGATGAAAGCTACAAGCCCAGTGATGAACCAGATTAGGTTCAGGTTTTTTATTTTTTTAGCGTTTGTTCTGGAGTAGTCTCTGAGTAACATGACAGAGGACACTATCAATCCGACGTCGGTTATGACGACTGGGGGAAGAAACCAGTCTGAAACTAGTCCCCACAGCCACGGCAAGGGACTGAGACACACTGCCGAGAAAGCTAAAACTGCTGCAGCCGTTGCCGCTGTTCGTTCTCCGTAAGCCACCGCCACGGTTTTTATTTTGTGGGACTGGTCTCCTTCAACATCCACTATTCCTTTTGTGATTTCTCTTCCGGTGTTTGAGAGGAAGGCGATGGCGACGAATAGCAGGGTGGAGGTTTCTATTTGTCCCACGGTTAAGCCTCCGTAGATAAAGGGGATCACCACGGTTGCGCTGACCAGCAAATTTCCGGGGAGCCCTGTTCTTTTCCCTTTGGTGATGTAGGTTAGGGAGATTATCAACGCTGTCACCGCCACTACGAGGCTGGGCAGGTTGGTTTTGAATGCTGCTACCAGCCCTATCGTGGTCAAGGCAGCGGCGAATATGAGGGCTTCTTTTGGGCTGACGTCTCCTTTTGGGATTGGGCGGTTTGGTTCGTTGATGGCGTCGATTTGTCTGTCGTAGTAATCGTTTATTGTCATGGAGGCGGCTGTTAACGAGAAGGAGGTTACGAATCCGAGGAGGAGGTTGATTGTGAGGCTGAGTGTGGAAACTAGGGAGGCGCCCACGATCACGGCGAAACCCATCATTAGGCAGTTCAGTGGTCTTGTTAACCGTAGGAGTCCCGTTAGTCTCTCTATCATTGTTTTTCAACTCGGCGTGGCGTCAAATTCAAACATTAATGGATATGTTGCGGTGTAGAGACCAGTTAGAACTCTGAGGCTTTTAGATTTATCTCTGGGAGGCAACGGCTGAACCGTTTTGAGGGCTGAAGCTAACAATCGTGTTGTTGTTTGAACCAAAAATTGGAGGTTAATCTCGTGTTTGATGTTTAAAAAAATAGATGTGGTTTGAGAAAAATGTTTTTTAAAAATGGGGAGATTTTATTTCAGGTTTTTGTATAGTTTGTTGTGGTTGACGGTTTTTTCCATGAATATGCTGAGGCGGTGGTTGTTGACGTTCATTGATAGGAGTTTTGTTTCTTCGCTCTCTATGACTATCTTTTTTGGTTCGCCCATTTGGAGGGCTTCTGTCATGTTGGTGCTTGCGTCGAAGGCTGTGGAGGAAAGAACGGCGTAGTCAATTATTTTTGTGGGGTCCTTCAGGTCAATTGACGCTGATTTTGTGCCTCTTAGTATGTATCCGATGATTCCTTCTTGGTCTTTGATTTCATGCAGTTTTTCTTGCAGTTCTTCAAGCTCGTTTTCGGTTTCGTCTGTTTCTGTGTTTCTTTCGGTCATGTGGATTCCTCTAGGATGCGGGTTCGACCTTCACCAGATCTCCTTTGTTGATTTCCAGAGTTTTGCAGAGTTTTTCGGGTATTCTGATCATGTTTTTTCCTTTCATGTTCTGATCGTTAATCTCTTTCACTTTGCATAGGGTGGAGTTGCCGCCGAAAGTTTCGATTTTGACTTGATCTATGTTTTCTGGGGTGCTTTGTTCTCCTGTCAGCGCGGCTTTCACTCGGGCGCGGGGATCATCGTTATTTTTGGTCCAGTCCTTCACTATTTCTGTGTCGATTTGCACGGAGTCGCCGGCGAAGAATCCTGTGAGGGTGTCTACGATTAGTTGTTTTGGAGGCGTAATTTGGGGTTGGATGGGGGCAAGGGTTTCCATGGTTTTTAGGATTGTGGGGATTATCACCTGTGTTATGGAGTGAATGTGATTTTTGTCCGCGTTTTTGGATGTTGCTAGGAGCAGGTGCATGTCTTTGATGTTGGATAGTGTTAGTTCGCCGTCTTTTGTGGTGATGGTGAAGCTTTCGAGGTTGCCGATGGTTTTTGCTTTTTCTTTCAGGTTTTCAAAGGATTCCTGTATGCTGTTTATGGTTTGTTGGTCTGTTTCTTGGTCTCCGGTGAGTGTGGTTCCGTTTTTGGTAAAAATGAAGGAGTTTTTGATGTCAGGGTACGCTTTATGGATTTCTGTTATGGCGTTATTTAGGGCTATAGCGTAGGGGTCCCTGTTCATTGTTTTTCACTTCCTGCCTGATCTAGGAGATCTTGAGCAGTATTCTTTCGGGAACCCCGTCGTTTTCCAGCACCAAATATTTGAGTCCTTCGGTGTCTCCTATTTGGTCAACCCAGTTCAGTGCTTCGCGTGCCTTTTGGAGCACCAGCAGTCTGTCTTGTTGGCTGCGAACGACCTGTTCGATGGCGGTTAGTTCGTGGAATGGGTTTGCGTCTAGGATTACGCTTAGGTCGCCTACCGTTATTTCTCCTAGGCTGTTTTGGGCTGATTTTTTGCCTGCCAGTTTGAAGACTACTTCGCGTATCTTCTTTGACCGTTCAGCTAGGTTCCTTATGGAGTCTAGTCTGCGCAGGTATTCGCCGAGGATGCTCTTGGTTTTGGATATGTCATCGTCCATAGCTTTTGCTATTTCGACCGCGGATTCATATTCTTTTAATTTTACTACCATATTTACACCTCCAAAGATGGTGAAAGAGGGGGAGGACTAGCCAACCCCAATCTCAGTTTGAAAGTTCCTGTTTCAAAGTCTAAGCTGTGTCCGTGAATGAGCCGATCAGTGTGCCGTCATGTGCAAACAAGTTTACGCTGTACTTGTTTCCATTAGCAACAATAGTTGTAATTGTAAGAACTGCATCATCACCTGCTGCAATTGGTGTATCTGGAACAATTGCCCAACCATTAGATGCTGCGGCTTCTGTCATTGTTGCGCCGTTGACTTTTACCATGCTGACTGTAACTGCGCTTGTTCCTGAGTTAGTCACATCGACAACAATTTGACCAGCGTCAGCGGCACCTTCACTAAAGGTCATTTCGGTGATTGTTAGTTCGCTTGTTTCCATGAATCCGATGGTTAGCGATCCCATCCATGCTGCGACTGCGATGGAGACTGCAACGGTTACTGCGATGAGTATGATGGCTGCGACTACTGGGCTTAGAGCTTTTTTACTCTTTAGGAGTTTTTTCATTTTTGGTTCTTTCCCTCCTTTGAGTTCACATGAGAACTATACAGTATGCAGATTTAAATCTTACGACTTAAGAGAACATATTTTAAACACAAAATCAAAACCGTGGCAAACCCACGAAACCACACAAACTACTCTAACTCACCAAAGAAACCCAAAAGAAGCCCCGCTACCTTCTCACCAAACTCAGTTATCACATAATAGTTCTTCAAAGGATCAATCGCCACGCTCTCAGCCAACCCCAAATGCTCCATCTCCATCATCCTCGACCTAAACGTCCCATCGCTGAGCGTAAGACCCAAATCTCGCATAAACGCCTTAGCATA
>CAYVVO010000252.1:0-2347 GCA_964455275.1 uncultured Candidatus Bathyarchaeia archaeon
AACTGTGTGTTCTGCAAAATAGTCAAAGGCGACATCAAACCGCACACAGTCTTTGAGGACAAAAAAACATTAGCTTTTCTGGACGCTAACCCTTTAGCAAAAGGGCACACCCTGATTATCCCCAAAATTCATGTCTCCAAGCTGGAAAAACTTGACGAGGATACGGCTGAAGCGTTTTTCCGCACCATCCATAAGATGATTGCGCCGATTCAGAAGGCTGTGGGTGCGCAAGCCACCACCATAGCCATTAACAATGGAAAAGAAAGCGGACAGGAGATACCTCACGTTCATGCGCACATTGTCCCCAGATTTAAAGGCGACAAAGTAGGCTCCATACACTCGATGATGGGGCGTAGACCAAGAATCAGCCAAGAGGAGATGCAGAAGATCGCTGAAAGCATTAGCGGTCTCGCTTAATCATTCTTTCAGCTTTTGCTTCACAGACTACTCTCTTCTTCTTTTGGTTCTGTTGCCGGCACTTCTCGCCGCGATTAAACCAACCTTTTTGCCTGGAGGAGCATTCCGCGACACCGTTGTAACTTTACGTCCACCCTTCTTGCTGCTACCATAGGGATGACAAGCAGCGATCATGGCGATGCCCCTGGTGCGAGGATACATGTGTCCCTTAGCTTTCATAAGGTGAAACTTGGTTCCAGCCTTGAGGAAAGGCTTCTCGGTACGACCCGCTCCTGAGACGATTCCAACTGTTGCTCGGCAAAGACCATTCACGTACTTGGTTCTCTTGGAGGGAAGCTTCAGAATTGTTCCCTCAGGCGTATGCGCCACAACAGTTGCGTAGGCTCCGGAGGAACGCGCCATTTTGCCTCCGTCTCCAGGAGAAAGCTCGATATTACAGACCATGGTGCCTTCAGGAATCTTTCCCAAAGGAAGAACGTTTCCTATCTCCATGGAAGCTTCGCCGCCGATTTGGGTAGGTTGTCCCTCATAGACGCCCTCTGGAACCACCGAGTAATAGGTTTCTCCAGTTTCAAGCTTCACGGCGACCATGGGAGAGCCTCTTCCGGGATCGTGGACTATGTCCTTGACTTGACCGTGGATGACTCCTTCCTGTTGTTTGGCGGACATTGGAGGATACTGAACTGGGGCTACCCTTTTGTGGGTTGATGCCCTGAAAGTTGAGCTTCCTCTTCCGCGTCTTTGAACTCGAATACGTTTACCCAAGATGTCACATCTTCCTTTGGAACATTCAGGTTCTACAAACGAGACCCTTTTTTAAATACTTTTAGTTTCCTTCTCCTCTGTGTACCTTCGCGTTACAAGCCAGTATGCCACAAAAATCACAGCTATCAACGCAACCACTCCCAGCAGGACGTAATTGAATTGAGAAACCATGCCCTGAAGTTCGGCGGGTATCTCCCCAGTATTCTGGTAGGATTCTAGGAGTTGGTCGAAGGTCACACCGAAAATGCTTCCCAAAGAAGTGTAGAAGAGCACTCGAGGCAACGTGCCTATCACCGTGGGAATAATGAAATTCTTCAGTTTCATCGAAGTTAAACCTGCACTGTAGGATATGGCGTCAAAGGGTATGAAGGGCGCAAATCGTCCCAGCAGAATAGCCCAAACTCCCCACCTGTTAAACCAGTTATCCGCGAAATTGATTCCGCTCTCGCCAACCAACCGGATGGCAAGGGATCTTCCGCCCTTTCGGGAGATGTAGAAGCCTAACACAGCGGCAACTATTGATCCTAATGCGCCAACAAGCCATCCGATCAATGGTTCGAAAGCTAATCCTCCAGCAATCAGGACAAGCTCAGAGGGGATGGGGATGGCTATGGCCTGTATAATCATCATGCCAAAAAAGAGGGGAGGTCCTCCAGCTTTGAAAGATCCTATCACCCAGATCAGAATATCATATACGAGTTTCGGATAGACGAAAAGAGCCAGAGAAGTTCCGATAACTAACAGAAACACTATAGCGGGAAAAATTTTGGAGGAGCGTGACATCTTGAAAACCAAAGTTCCTCTTTTCTAGAGGATACCCAGTTTGATGGCTATGTCAACTGCTTTGTAGTCTGGGTGAAGTTTCACAAAAGCTTTTTTTTCGCCTTCAGGAGTTATGGTGGAATTGACCTTATCCACTACCACGTCATAAAGCTCCTCCACCGCCATCTTGATGTCCCGTTTCGTGGCTTTTTGGTTGACGATGAAAACGAGTTTGTTTTCCGCCTCAAGTATGCGGCTTGTAACCTCTGTCATTACCGGATATCGGATAGTTTTGTACGGATCCAACCTATTTTCCTCCAAAGACAGTCTCCAATTTCTCAAAAGCTGAACTCGTCCAAACAGTCAATCTTCCCGGGTGTGTTCCGGGCGCCAACAGTTCAGC
>CAYVVO010000253.1:0-14840 GCA_964455275.1 uncultured Candidatus Bathyarchaeia archaeon
GACGTCAAGCCACAAATCGTCATATTCAGGCTTGAAAAACTCGGGACTCAAAGAGTTCTCAAGTTTCGGAAAGTTGAAGGGCTTTCCCCAGTAATCGCCTTTACCAGCCACATCGTAAAGGGCGCGGAACAGGAGGCGAACTTCATCCTCATAAGTTCCGTAAACGTCCGGTCCAACATGTCCATGCATCACAATAGGAACGTCTCTCCACAGATCAGGAACCCCAGGCTGCACCTGAATGTTACTGAAAACCAGCTGCCCGCCCCTAGCCACGTAGGCTTGAGTGTACTCGAAGAACATCATCTGCATAAGCTGCCGGACCCGCTCGTAGCTTAAACCTCTAACGTAGGGGGCAAGGAAAACTAGGAAGTTGTAGAAGCCCTCGCCGCCAGCAAAGTTTGTCTGAGCAGAAGCCAGTATCTTGGCTGTGTGCAGAATCGCCACCTCCGGATGCTTAGCTGGACCAGCGATGCTTGTTCTTGTGCCGAGTCCGTCAGGCATCAGCCCGTAATAGAGGAAGTAGCGGAGGTCCCAGTCTTGGCAGAAGGGTCTGGTCCCAAAGTATTCTAGGTCGTGTATGTGGATTTCGCCGGACAGATGAGCATCAGCGATTTTGGGAGGCATCAGCAGCAGGTATTCTTCTCCTGAAACCCAGTCTGCCTTCCTTTTGTGGGAGGTCTCGGGGTTAGGTTGAAGATTCGCGTTTTCCTTTGCCTTGAAGCCCTGCCCCAAATCCATCAGGTACGCGTCATAGACGGGTGCGCCTACTCGAGTCAAAATGTTTCGGTAAAGGGCGAATTCTGGTGTCTGTCCAGATTTGGTTAGGAGGACGTTGTTTACCAGTTCCCGTATGAGGGGTCCGCTGATGAACTTGAGGTTCAGGTCAAAAATCTTCCTTTCTACCTCAGAGGCTACCTCTTCAGCCTCTTGTCTGCTTATGGCTCTTGTTTCGTAGAATTGTTCTGCCAGTTTTGTTTCTGTTAGGAGCTGCTCCACGATTTCGTTTCGATCCCAAGGTACAATGAAGCCGTCTGTTCCCCTAACCATGGGTCGAAGCTTTTGAATAATTTCGGTCATTTACATCGCCTCAAAAATTTTTGAGAAGTTGGGTTTGATTAAGCCGTTGTCTTCGAAAATCTGGTTTTCTGTGTAAACGCTTCCTTTAACTTCTATGGCTGGCGCCGACAAAACCACATAGTTTCTCATCACTAGATCTGTCATAACATCGGAGTCTCCCAAGTTTTTTTCTTCAAAATTTGTTTCTTTATTCTTTAACCATTTTTTTAGCATTTTACATCTGGGGCACCCTTCGCTTGTGTAAACTACTACACCGTTTTCTGATGGATGCACAGAGGAACTGCCGAAATCTTCTGAAAAGCCCATGAAAACTACCTCTTTTTACCGACGAGATAACATCTTAGGTATAGATATGTTTATTTATTTTTTTAGAGGTAATGATATAAAATTCTGTATAAACGCCCAATCAAATTAACATTTAGCCATCGCGCCCAATTTGTCGAATATAAGCTGGCAACGAAAACTAATGGAGGGGTATTGGTCAAGATGTGTTTTTATTATATATAGGGGGCAAACAGACAGAAAATCTACACACAAAAGACACAGTATTTTGGTTATATACGACTGAAGGACTGGAGCATGTTAACGGACCCGCACACGGGGCACCTCTCCAATTTGCCATAAAAGGTCTTCTGGCAACTCGCACAGTAACCAAGGCTCCGATTGAAAACGTAGAAGCCAACCCCGTAGTTTCCAGCAACATCTCTGGTGACAGCCAACAGATCATCAGGGTCCTGCTCCACATCAGCAAGCGACACAACAGCTAAGTGACCGCCCGGAGTCAACCGGTGAAACCGCTCCTCAACCCTGAAACGTTCTTTCCAAGAAACGTCGACGCCTAACGGCAACGCAACCAAGTCAGTGTAGAAAGGTTTCTCTTTGGTGCCTTGAGCGTGAACCTTTGCCCACCCATACTTTTCCGCGTCGAGTTCCGCCAATCTTTTCGCAGCGTCGGCGGCGGGCACCATAGCCAAGGATGCTCGAGTCTCAGGCTTCTTAGAATACCTCTCAATGTCAGTAGAGAGATATGACACTATTTTCTGGGCAAAATCAAGAGTCTCGCCATCCTGCTTCAGGGGCTTACCGAAAAATGAGCGTATGGTTTCGTTTAAGCCGACGAAGCTGACCAGGCGGGCGGCGTTTTCGATTCTGAAGTATTGGTCACCGTCAGTTTTCTGCATCAGGAACGGGAGCATGCGTTCTCTTTCTCGCTGTTTGATGGTGCAGTATTTCATTTCCAGAGCCCGCAAAGCCATTTCCAGCTGATCATCTAAGATGCGGAAAAATCCGGTTTCTTTGCCCCCTGCCTCATACATGACTCTGGGCAGGTTTATTATCACGCTGTCCACGCTTCCGGTCTGCAGGGTGTCCAGTTCCCAGTCTTCTTTCCAGTCAGACGCTAACCTGAACCCTGTTGAAGTGTAAGATGCCGTTTCCTGTCCTTTTGGGCAGAGGTTAGCGAAGTAGGGAAGACCGGTTTCAGCCGCAAGTTTATGGGACTTAAGGAGGAGAGAAGCACATTCAGGGTCTTTGAGGGCTTCAGAGCGTATTTTTATTATCAGGCGGGGGTTGAAAACTGGTTTATGCTTGTCATCTTCGAACATGACATCGAGAATAATGGAGGCTAGGCGGCGGCTTTCCTCAACATAATCGCCGTAGCATCCAACAGTTTTTCCTTCCGGTCCAATGGCTTCCGTCTCTTTCAGAAAGTCGGGGACAACAAATTCTATGCCCAAGGAAGCCCCCACTAAACTTCCGTTTGGGATGGGATAATTCAAGTTGGATATGAAGAGGCGTAGGCTTTCCCTGATTCGTTCCTCTGAAACGCCCTGCACGAAGGGGGCTAAAAAGATGTTAAAGAAGTCAAGGGTCTGCTCTCCAGAGGCTTCTATAGCAGTGATTTTCAGGACATTGGAAGCTGTTATCAGCGCAGCTTCAAGACTTTTAGGCGGAAAATAGGAGGGCTCATGAAGGTTCATTTCTCCACGGCTCAGCCCCTGCTGAAGGAAAAAGCGGAGGTCATGCATGAACTGGTCTGGCTTCAAAACCCAAGTGCCGAGATGCTTGAGGTGAAGACCGCCGGAGAGGTGTGCGTCAGCAATGTCTCGGGGGAGAACGTTAAGGAGGGTGTACTCTTCCATAACCGCGTCGGCAGCCGCTTTGTGGATAGCCTCTGCACCCTGTAATCTGGTGCCGGTTGAGTCTATCAGCTGGTTAACGTCGTGAACTGGGAGCCCCAGACGGGTGAGTTTGTGGCGGTACTCCTCAAGCCCCTTTTCCACCAAGATTGCGTTGACCATTTCGCGTATCAGGGGCGCGGTTAGATATTTTGTTTTGAATTCTAGGAGGCGCTTTTCGGTTTCTCGAGCGATCTTCTGGGCTTGGAACACTGGAACGTTTGCCTCGTTCACCAAGGCTTCAACAATCTTGTTTCTGTCAAACTCTTCCATAGCCAAGCGGGAGGTTCGAACAAAAATTTTTTTTCTTTGCAGGAACTGCTGCTGGATGTCTTCTGTGAAGTTGATGATGGTTTTGCCGAGGTCGGTGAGGCGATACTCCTTGTTGTCCACATCCGGTTCTATGAGGTCGGCGTTTAGGAGATATTTTAGGTGATAGGCGAATCTTCCTGCATCTCTGCTTGGGTTGAGTCTCAGAATCTTCATGAGGTCGGTGTAGGATTGGGGTCCCTTATCGACAAGGGTGATGAGAAGTTGCATACGCAGGGAGGAGGATGCAGCCTTGAGAATCTTTAAACCTGATTTTCTTCGCCGCCTTGGCATACATAACTCACCAGCATCAGATTATATATTGATTTAGTTTAAAAAATTAGGGCTAATAACTTCATTCAGTTTAGAAAGGTCGGGAATATTAAGAAAGAAGGCTAAGACAATCTCCTAATCACGAGGGCATCTTTTTTGATTGTTTGCTTGGCAGTTAATCTCTTTGTTCCGCGGTAAGTTTTTTCTGATTCTGAAGCTGAGTTATGTAGCCAGCTATTCTGTTTCTCAGCTTTTTTGATGAAATGTTGGTAAGGGATTCTATGAGTTTTTTGTTGGTTTCAAAGTCTGTTGTGAATTTGTCTGGAAACCGTTCCACCAATTCTCGAGCTATTCTCGTCTCCAACTCTATTCGCACCTTACCCCAAGCTTTCACTTGTCCTCCATGACCAAGCAGTTCTCGTTTGCCTTAAACACCAATGTTGTTTACTCGTAGTATATCAGACCTTTTTCCTCAAGGCTCTTATGAAGTTTAGCAACCGCTTCGTAGACATCTTCTTCTTTAGTGGCTCCTGTGCAAACAAGTTTCCCGCTTGCGAAGAGAAGAATCACAACTTTTGGCTCATCCATTCTGTAGATTAGACCCGGAAACTGTTCGGGTTCATACATGGTTTTTCCGAGAGAGTAAGCGCAATCCTCCAGTTCTATTCTCCCCAAAAGATTCGCTGAGGCAACCATGTTCACCACTTTAATTTCTGCTTTACCAACGATTATAATACCGCTCTTCTGCAGTTCCCGTACAACCTTTCTAACTGCTCGTTTTGCCTCTTTCTCAGACTTGGCTCCAGTGCAAACCATCTTCCCCGTCCTGAAGATTAGGATTGCCGATTTAGGCCTCTTTATCCTGAAAACTAAGCCCGGAAACGTTTCCGGACGATATTCAACGGTTGGATTCCCCTTAACAACAGCCTTCAGGTCAATCCTCTGATTCAAAGTGGCAGATGCCACAACATTTTCGATTCGGATAGAATCTTTAAACTTGGGCATTTTTAATCCGCCTTATGCACATCATGACTTTTGCGGGCTTATTTAAAGGGTTCTGGACGCAGTAAATCAGACGACATTATTTCTTAACGCTCAGGGTTTGGGGATTAAAATTTAGGATATAAATTTTAGGGTTTATGATATTTTGATTTCTTTTTCTAGACACCCTTAAATAGGTTCATATGTAACCTCGGGATAGGAACGAGTCAAATGCAAAGGAAAGTGTCACGGGGACGAGGCCGCCGCCGTGGCAGGTATCATAAGCTTGCTGATTTTAAGTCTCTTAATTATCTCGCTCTTATTTCAATGAAGTATGGAATTGATTCGAACGATTTTTTCAATAGCTTCGTTGAAGCTTGGGGGAGTCAAGAATCTACATGTGGAAACCTTTCAATTAAATGCCGTAATAAAACACGAGATGATGCCGTTTTTCTCATAACCAAAGGTTTCAAAGTGGTCGCCCAATTCCCCATGTCCAAACAAATCCTCGAAGAAACCAGCCCACTCAAAGAGTTTGCTCCCACAAGAACGTCAAGGAGAAAAATACACGATAGGGTTAAAATTGAAAACCCACGGATCGGAGATTTGAAGTTTGGAATGAACCAAATTAACTTGAAAGCAAGGGTCATTGAAATCCCAAAGCCGAAATCCGTCTTCACTAGGTTTGGAGGATTTGTCACGGTAATGAATGTAAAGGTCAAAGATGAAACTGGAATTATTCAACTACCTTTGTGGAACCAACAAATAGACACAGTTGCCGTGGGTGATATTATACAGGTTAAGAACGCCCGTGTTGTAACCTTTAGAGGAGAACGGCAGTTGAGGGTCGGCAAAAGCGGACACGTGAGTGTTGTCAAAAAAAGTGATGGGGCTTTAAAGGAAGTCTCTTGAAAAGCTGGAAAATTTCTGTAATAATTGGCGATAATAGGCAGAGCTCATCTAATGTCATTCTTAATTGTTTAAAGTGAAGGATAAATCGATGCCCAGGGATCCTGCCTGTGGCATGATTCTGAACAAAATGACAGCCAAATTTAAGATTAGTCATGATGGAGAAAAATAGTATTTCTGCAGTGTGAAATGCAAAAAGAAATTCAATAGGATTACAGTGTTGTTTGCTGGGACTCTGAAAAATGCAATGAAAGGAGAGGCAAAACATGAAGCTCCCACCACACCGTCGCCGAATGTGGGCACTCTTCAAAGCCCTATCAGCCATTCACCATAACCTCTCTATTGTTCGTGTGCTTTATCATCCAGAAGAATAGGGTTTGCTGAGGCTCCTGCACGGTGGTGATTGGGAATTTGGGAGGAAAAATGAACAAAAACCTCCTAACCTATCTACTATTGCTTCAATTCTGTCTCGTGCCTGAGCCTTTTCAGCCCCATCTTCTTCTGATGCTTTACTCCCACAAAAAAAGGGAGGGAAAATTTTGGTTTATTTCTGTTTTCTGAGTGCCATGTATGCTATTAAGCCTATGACAACGCCGACGGCTGCGATTATCAGTATGATCAGGTCTATTGTCAGGTAGGCGGGTATTTCTGGAATTGCTGGGTATGCTGGCATCTGGTTTACGGTTGTCTCGGCAATCTCTGCTGCGCTGGGAGCATCTGCTGCTTGTGATTCATCTACAGTAAAAGTGGTTGTTGAGTATGAGGTGTAGTAAGATTCTGAGCCTTCGAACATCGCAGTGACATGGTAATCTCCGGCAATGGTGGGAGCCCAACTATGGCTAAACACACCATTCGCATCGCTTGTAACAATGGTTGAGTACCATTCGCCGTTAGGATCAAGAATCTTCACAAACACTTTTACACCTTCAACATCTGATGGACAGTTCTGTTGCATGTAGACGTATTCCATCCACTCTCTCATGCTTTCATCCGATACTGCGGGAACACCATTCGGGAAGCATTCAATTACACCCTCTTGCTCCGTGCCTGCAGAGATATCCATTACTGTGCCCCGAATTACGACGCTTGATCCCTGCGTTACACCAGTCAGCGGTGCTTCAACAGTGGTCTGTGTTGGTCCCTTGCCGAAGCTGTATATCTTGCTGTCGAAGCTGTTCCATGATATCAAGTAGCCGTCTGCAACAACACCAGGAGTTGTAGAGCTGTACTGTGATATGCTCCATGTTAGACTTCCGTCAGTGCAGTTTATGGCAAGTCGCCTACTTGGATGCAGTGGCGGAGTGTACATAATACCCTCTGAAAGGAATAGTTTTCCATCAGCAACCATATGTCCACTATAGCCGAATATCGGGTATATACCAAAGGGTGTGTCGTATCCAGCGTTTCCGCGAGTGAAGTTCCACACGACCTCTCCTGATTCAAGATCGATACCACTGCAGTAGCCGCCGAGGTCCCAGATATAGGCTTTGCCGTAAGCGATTTCGCCATCACGCCAGACAGAACTCCAACCGCTTCCTTCCAGTTGAACTGGACCCCACTGGAAGCTACCATCCGTGAGGCTGTAGCAGTATGCATCATTTGTGTCTTTGTTGTGCAACACGTAGTAGCCATCGCCCGCAGCCATGAAAGCTGTGTCTTCATATTCGGGTATCTCTGTTTGGTTGAACGGTCCCCAGATTACTGCACCTGTTTTTGGGTTCACGCCTGCTGTAATTTGGAAGCCCATAGTGGTTCCTTGCCATTGGAGTGAACCGGGCACTTCACGGAGAAGTATCACATCAGGGGTTACTGCGGCAACGCTAAGGCTGATGTCTACACCGTTGAGTGTGGTTGGAATTGGCACAGACCACTGTAGTGCAGCTGAGCCGTCAATGGTACCACCTGGGCGAATGAAACCTGCATCCATGCCTGAAGTAAGTGCCAGTAGTTTGGTTGTGTTATACATGTTGAGGTTGCCACCAGCAGCAGAGTAGGCGATTATTGCTCCCTGCAGCTCTGTATCATCATAAGTATCAATCATCATGGTTCCACTAACAGGATTAGTAATGTTTGCTAGAAATTCTCCAGTATATGCATCGTATATTCCATTCCATGACGCCCCTCCAAAGAAGAACCCTCCGCCTCCAGGCTGACTATATAGGAATGCAGCTGATCCGAACTCCTGGAAGTTATTGAAGTTTACTATTTGACCCCTTGTAATTGACTCTGTACCTGTTACACCCGCTGATTTACTCCACAGTGTTTTTCCTGTGCGAATGTCCACGGCTTCCCAGCCTATTAGTTCAGAAGTTAAAGCGGCATATTTATTGTAATAGAGTATTCCGTTGAGGATTGTTGTTGCACCGAAATAGCTTGTAAGTAGCGAGGTCGAACTATACTGGGTCGATTGATCGCTGGCGATGGGTGCTCCTGGTTGACCTCCGAAATGGGTTGATTTTGACCACACAATGTGAGCAGTGTTCGGTGCTATACCATATGGCTGGATGTTTTGTTGTACACTTGTTCCAAACCAGTTGGAGCCAATATCCTTTCCCCAACCCCAGTTGGTTGCGTATATTGGGCGAGTCCAATATTCGTCTGGCAGCCGAGGAGTCTGATATATTGGTTCTACCTCATCTTCCTGTACTATCAACGTCACTATTTCGCTTTCAGTGGGCATCTGCCAGCTGCCTATCAGATGTGTGCTCCAGCCAGAAGGCTCTGGGCTACCACCACGATGGGTACCTGTTAATATTTGTCCAGGGTAAAAGGCTTGTATAGTGTATTCACCGACTTGATTCGGCGTAAATGTTTCCGTTACTCCCGCAGCCATGCTTGTAATGTATGGTCCCATAACGGTCTTATGTCCGGAGGGGTCTACTATTTCGATTGTTACGTTGTCATAGTAATCGCCGCCCTGACCGTTATTTGTGGGCATGGGTTTACTGAAAGTGGCGCCAATGTAAACGATTTGGTTGACGCCTACGGGGTTAGGTGAAGCGGTTACAAATAGGAAACTCGGAATATCAATTATGCGCGGATCCTGTTCGATAGGCGCAAATTGTGCAGTGGTTATAGGCAAAGCAAGTAACACAGCAGATATTGTTAGTGTTAGAATCAAAGCGATTGTAGCGATTTTTGGCTTGTTTACACTAAATTTTTTTGTCATTTTTAATTTCACTCTTTTCACTTTTTTTGACGTGACTACTACGAGTCTTAGAGTTTTAAATTCTAGCATGTGTGACACACACTGACAGTTTTCTAAAAGCTGCAAAAATTTTTATGCTCTTTAACTAAATATAGAAGAAGAGGTAAAACACTGAAAGGGGGGAAACTTGTTGAATACAGAGGATGAGAGAATTCAGACTCTAATGGATTTAGGGCTTACTTTTTGCCAAGCAAAAAGTTACTTGACTCTTGTTCTAAATGGAAGGTGTACGGCCAAAACAATTTCATGCCTCTCAAAAGTGACGCGACAAGACATCTACCGTATAATGCCCACACTACAAAAACTTGGCTTGGCTCAAAAAATATTAAGTATACCAACTGAGTGGAAAGCCGCTCCAATAGATGAGGGGCTCACAATTTTGCTGGAACGTAAAAACAAGCAATTCTCAGAATTACAGGAGAAAACGACAAAATTACTCGGTAGCTTCAGAGAGAACAGCGAAAGAACAGAGCGTAGGGAACAGGGGTCTGACTTTATTATTATACCTGGAGGCGAAACGCATATGCGCTGGATTACGAAAAAGATCGGAAAAGTAAAAAAGAGTAATGATGTCTTTGTCACATGGGACATATTCAAGTATATGATATTTAATGAATCTAAACAATTTAAAAAACTCTTGGAGAGAGATGTGAAATTTCGGCACATCATCTATTGTATTGATAGAACAAAAACAAAAAATGAAGTGGGACTTGATCCATACTTAAAGGAAAACCCCAATTTTCAGGTAAGGTACATCTTAAATCCCCCTCTAGCATCAATAGTGTTATTTGACAAGAAAGAAGTAGTTTTCAGTGACCCAGCAAGACATCTGTTAGAAACCTCTAAATTATGGTCAAACAACCCCCATTTTGTAGCTTTAATTCAGGAATACTTTGAAACAAAATGGAAAACAGCACAAAAACTATCAGTAACGTGATTCCCGAGTTTCTTTCATGCATTACAATTCCGCTCTTCACGACGGCAACGCTTTCAGCAGCCACAGTTTGCAGGAGACTGACAAAAAGGGGCTTCCAATCATGTGTGGTGTGTTATGTAGCCTCTGCCTACCAGCTCAGCGTCTGACAAATACTGACTTCTCCGGTGTCCGCCCACAATCCCACTGCAAGACGGTCAACGCGGTCAGGGTAGAATCTGTCTAGATCTATGGTAACGTACCAATAGGGTATCAGCACCAGCGGTTCTTCTCTGGAATGCGGCCACAAATCTGCTTTCACAGACTCTTCCACTAAAGTGAAATTGCTTATTACTTCGCCGTTTACTGTCCACGAGTAATTCTTTGCGCACTCAACTGCTATGGTTATGGCTTCTTCCTTTGAAATGTTTACTTCTGTGCTGCCCGCCTTGTAAAGAGTCCAGTCGTCGCTGAGTGACTGCAAAAAGCCATAATTATCAAAGATTAATTCTACCTTTTTTGCTTGGAAGTCAACATTATCGGATGTGTAAACAAACTGGATTTTTACATCATTCACTTCAGTTGAGATTATAAGCTTCACGTTGCCTGATGTTGTTTCAGAGTCCCTGATGTCATCGACTGTCTCCAGCATGTTTCTCATCACTGCCAAATGTGAGGCTCCAGAGTAGGTTTGGTATCTTTCGAGAAGATCTTTGGCGGCGTCAAGTATGTTGTTAGGCTGTAATTGTGAGTAATAGGGTGTACCTTCAATCACGTGTAAATAGTAACTAGAAAGAGTGGTGTCTCTAAACCTAAGAGTCACAGCCAACTTGCTGCCCTCGTATGTGAGGGAGTAACTCACAAGCTCTTCAACGATGCCACCCCAATCAGAACGATACTCCACAGTGTTGCCTTCCATTTTTGAGACATATTTTGTCATGTCAAGATGAACCACATCTGTCAGGAAGGCTCGCACCTTGCTTGTGGACGTGCCCCAGGATAATAGCCGTTCATTCTCCGCCGACACTTCTCCATAGTTCATTTCCAGTAGCTCATAGTCATCGGAGATTTGTTTATAATTGCAGGATAACTGGTCTAAAGACATGTATTGCGCATAAGATACAGCTGCTAAAATGATAACCCCAATCATTAGAACCGCAAAAACGGATTTCCACTTTAGAGATAGCGTGAATTGACGTTTTTGTGCGCTTTCAGGCGTCTCCTCTACCCCCCTCATGGTCATCACAGCCGCTTCTCCGAAGGCGGAGAGCTTGTACCTTCCATCATCCATTTTTGTCACCAGTTCCCCGAGGTTTTCAAGATGATAGGTTAAATGGGAGCTGGAGATTCCAAGCGTCTCCAGCATTGTGGAGAAGTTTCTGGGCTTCTCTGAGAGCATTCTAAGAATCTTACGGCGGGATGGATGACTTAAAGACAAAAACATAATCGAGTAGGGCTCTTTCTCCGAATTGGACACGGGTTAACCACCAAACCATAATATGGTTAGATGGGAAGAAAAGTCTTTTTGGTCAAGAAAACTTGACTAACGCATTATTTGATAAGTCAAGAAACCTTTACAAAAACCCTTTTATGAATATCTAGCCATGAAACGAATCTGTGGGCTTACAGCATGAAAGCTCTTGTATCAAACCTGCATTTGCCGAAGACCCCGTTTATCCGTTTCCTTGCGGCTCTGATTCTGATGGCAGTTTTAGCGGTTTCGTTTGTACAACTGCCCACGACATACTCAGCAGAATTGACTGCTCCGGAAAAGGCGCTGATGTTCTTGGAAGATGTGGTTGAAGTTGATGTTGCAAAATATAATGCAACGCTGGCAAGCAACTGGGTGGATTATCCGCCTCATTGGGGCGGTCTCGCTGAAGAGCTTGTTAGATACAACCTCGACGGGGGCAACGAAAGCAGCTTACGTGTAACGTGTAGATTTAGAGAAGACACGATTCATTCTTACAGTCTACAAGTGTCTAAAGGTTCACCGATTTTTGCTGAACCCCAGCCCACAAGCCTTCTCGATGCGGCTAAGGGATTCCTCGAAAGATACCGAACCTACTCTAAGGCTTCATACATCCAAGAGATGCGCAGTATGCTGGACATGGTTGATGAAACAGAAGATGCAACAGTAACCTCGGGCAACATAAAGCTTACAGTATTAAATCAAGAAGCCCAGAATTACCCTTCAGAGGCGATTGACCGTACATTATTTGAGTGGACATACACCGTCAATGGCGTTGATGCACCACAGAATATTGTAAGGATTACTTTTGATGATGGCGCTTTCAGGTCTTTAGTGAACGATTGGAACCTCTACAATATAGGCAGTTCAGAAGTGAATGTCTCTAGGGAAGAAGCCATAAACTTGGCGAGGAATGCTGCCGAAGATTATACGTTGCGGATTTACTTGGAGAATGGGCTTACGGACGTAGAGTTTAACCTAGTAGATGAGCCGGTAAAAGCGGGGTTGTCCATGTACCCAAGAGAAACGTTGACGGTGTATCCGTTCTGGCGCATCGAGCTGTACTTCGACAAATACTATTATTCAGCTTACGGCGTTCAGGTTGGAATCTGGGCGGACACAGGAGAAATCGAGTCTTGCGAGAGTTTGAGCGGGTTAGGCGGTCCCATCTCTGAACAGGATCAAACAGAATTATCCACTGAACAAAATGATGGTACAGCAGCCTCAACGAATATCTACATAATCACCGCAGCAGCGACAACAGCCCTAGTTGCAGCAGCCCTACTAATATACTTCAGAAAAGCCAGAAAAACAGCGACGAAACCCGAAGCAGTCATGCCTGAGGAAAGCATATGAAAACAGGCAAGGTTTTCTTTCTTTTTATTCTAACCTTATCGTCTTTGTGTCTAGTCTACATTCAGCCAGTTAATGCAACCGAAGATTCGTGGATAACTAAGTCTCTAATGCAAACTGCCAGAAGCTTCTTTGAAGTTGCAGCGGTGAACGGAAAAATATACGCTTTCGGAGGCGACGGCACAAACACTACTGAAGAGTATGATCCAGAAACGAACACGTGGACTACTAAAGCATCAATGCCGACGGCAAGAAGCGGTTTTGCAGTCGCGGTTTTCCAAAACAAAATCTATGTGATAGGAGGAGAGGTCAGCGGCGCTGGTTTCACGGGAATAAACGAAGTCTACGATCCCATAACAGACACGTGGGAGACCAAAAGTTCGATGCCAACAAGCAGAGACAATCCAGTTGCGAATACCGTTGATGATAAAATCTACGTGATAGGTGGATTATTAGAGTCCGAATCTGTTGGAGACCCTGTTGTTTCAGACGTAAATGAAGTCTATGACCCAGAAACCGACACTTGGACAACAAAAGCGTCCATCCCCAACGCTGTTTATGCTTGCGTCTCTGCGGTCGTTGACAACAAGTTGTTTGTGATTGGAGGGGAGACGTTCTCGGGAGGCGTTCTCAACCAAATTTATGATCCTGCAACAAACATGTGGAGTTCAGGAAAAAATATGACAGTTAAGAAGCATGGCATGGCTGCGGCAGCGACAACGGGAACATTGGCGCCAAAGAGAATCTATGTGATGGGCGGCATGGAGGCGCTCTCATTAGAAGCTCTCAGCACGAATCAGATCTATGACCCAGAAGAAGATACTTGGAGCACTGGCGCGTCTATGCCTGACACCCGCCTCGGTTTAGCTGCCGCCGCCGTAAACGATACGATATATGCTATTGGAGGCAGCCCCGGCTACGGCGAGATGCAGTATGAACCACCCACTGCAACAACTTGGCAGTATATTCCCATTGGTTATATCCCAGAGTCTCCATCATGGACACCCCTACTGATTATATTAGTTGCTGTTGTAGTTGTAGCAGTTGTTTACAGACGAAAGTTACAAAATCGGGGGAGATGGAAGTAGTGAAAAAATCTGCCTTCTTGCTTATTCTACTATTATCATTATTTTCTCTGGTTCTCCCAACATTTTCTATACCTTTAGTTAGAGCAGTTGAAGATTCGTGGAAGACTATGGCTGAAATGCCTACAGCCAGAAGCGGACTTGGAGTTGTGACCGTAAACGGGAAGATTTACGCGATTGGAGGCGAAAATGGCGATGCTACTCTCAGAACTAACGAAGAGTATGACCCAGCCACGAACACGTGGACTACTAAGGCATCAATGCCAACGGCGAGAAGCCGTTTTGCCATCGCAGTTTATCAAAACAAAATCTATGTTATGGGGGGGACAACAGGCTCCGGAAACGTTATGGGACAGGAACTAGCCACAGACGCAAATGAAGTTTACGATCCATTAACTGACACTTGGGAAACCAAAACTCCGCTGCCTACACCTAGACAGGATTTGGGTGCACAAACAGTTGATGGCAAAATCTACACGTTAAGCGGGATCCGCAGCGAGGCATTATTTATCACCCCGAGATTTGGTGCAACCGAAGTTTATGATCCTGCCAATGATTCGTGGACTACGAAAGCGTCGATACCGACAAGGGTTTGGGGCTACGCGTCTACAGTCGCCGATAACAAGATATACGTTATAGGAGGCTGGAATATGACACCGTCCGGTTGGAGTCCCGCCGACTCAAATCAGGTATATGACACTGAAACGGACACGTGGAGCTACCGAGCAGCATCTGAAGTTGCGTTAGCCAGATCAGCCGCGGGCACAACCACAGGAGACATGGCGCCGGAAAGAATCTACGTTGTAGGCGGAATGGACGAATATCACATCAGCGACCTAACGCAGGTATATAATCCAGAACCCGATGTTTGGAGCTTTGGAAAGGCAATGCCGACTGCCCGTTATGGCTTAGGCGTGGCTGTTGTAAACGATGAATTCTATGCCGTTGGAGGAAGTATCAGCGTTGGTGACAACTATACCGCCGTGGCAGTAAACGAGAGGTACACTCCCCTCGGATTTCTTCCACCCTACCCATATATTCTATCCCCAAAAAACATAACATACAATGTGGACAGTGTTGAGCT
>CAYVVO010000254.1:0-1245 GCA_964455275.1 uncultured Candidatus Bathyarchaeia archaeon
CGGTGGTAATAGGCAAAGCAACTAGCATAACAGATATTGTTAGCATTAGAATCAAAGCTATAGTAGAAAGTTTTGTTTTGTTTTTCCAAGTTTTCATTTTTATTCCCCAAATTTTTTGTTTTTCGTCTCGCTAATTCTGTGGCTCTGTGTTTAAATACTTTGCTACATGAACAGACAGCGATAGCCATAACGCCAGGTGCATAAATGGGCACATCGATGCTATTTTTTAGCCACCCAAAAACTCATTTCAGGTTTGCAACTATACTTGTAAACGTAAAAAATTGGATTCAAAATCCATGTCCTAAATTTGAGATAATAGTCTCTTCGTTTAAAAAAATCAAAGTGCTCATTCTCAAATACGCATTTTATTCTTCCATGGTCTAAATGATGATCTTTCTTGTGCCAATAATCAGATAAACCATAATCAAGAGAAGGCACATTTACCCCTAAAATCCGAAAATACAGAGTGTTAAGCAATGGATTAGAATGAAAATAAACAAGTTTCACCAGATGCGCCACATTGCTTGCTTCACTCCTCCAATAAAAGGGAGAGATTTCATGATCCAGATACATCACACCCCCTTTTTTCAAAAAACCACAAAGTCTCTGAATCACATCCACATAATCCGGCAGATGATGCAGCACAGAATAGCAAGTGATTAAATCAAATTCATCTCTATCAAAACTCACATCTTCTATCGGCGAGTTGATAACAACCAACTTTTTAGATTCTAAATAATGTCTACACTTTTTTTCCAGAATCTTACACATTTCCGCAGAGATGTCTATCGCAGTAACTTCGTAACCCATCTGCAGAAGCTTAACAGTCAGATTTCCGGTACCCGCCCCAAAATCAAGAGCTTTCTTTGTATGCACATGATTCTCTGCTACGAGCCTGTCCACCATCTTCAATGTAGAGTTCAGTCTCTTCTGCTCATATCTGGTATATACTTCTGGATGAATCAACTCGTAATATTTTGCCTCAAACCGATGGACAGCAACGTTTGCTTCACGAATCCTTTCTTGAAGATCTTTACCCAAAGACAAATTGGCTTTTATCCCTCAATTTTTTCGAATCCAAATTTCCTATATGAATTAAAACATATGAAGTTTCTAATTAAGGTTCAAATAGGAAAAGGATGCAAACGCGCATTTTTACTCATCAACCCTTCTCGGGTAAGAAAAACTATGTTTGCAGATCATAGATTCTGAAGTTTAAGTTTGATGGATTTAAAGAGATGCTCC
>CAYVVO010000255.1:0-8758 GCA_964455275.1 uncultured Candidatus Bathyarchaeia archaeon
CGCACAGGCTGTTTCCTCTAGTCTTGGTTACCAGCTGGTCTCTGCTGTAGTTCAGGTCTGCGGCTAGGTTGTGATCGTCTAGAAGCTTCAGAACCCACTGGTTATCCTGCAGAGAGGGCTTAGGCTTCCTCACCTGCCCTATAACCTTGCCGTTTCTCTTTCCTCCAATGGATCCGCTCATCTTTACTCCGCCGCAAAATGTCAGAAAATAACTTTGTTAACGAAGTTAGAAAGAGTTTTCTGTTCAACCGCGGCATTATCAATTTTTCTTATTTTGTTTCTAACTGAATGTGTGTGTCTGATTTTGATATTCACATGTTACATATACGAAACGGGAAGAAAGTGTATTGACAGGAGGCTAGATACTTCGCTAGTATCCAGACCCCAAGACAGCCACGAGGAGTTAAAGGATCTTTGATTATAACGCTTCACTCGTATAAGGGCGGAACTGGCAAGACGTTGCTATCCGTGAATTTGGCAATGATTTTCGCTGACAAGGGCAAAAGAGTCTGTCTGCTGGATTTAGACCTTCGAGCACCGAGCCTTAGCTCCACATTCAAGAATAAGACTAAATACTGGATGAATGACTACCTGAACAAAGCCTGCAAGGTAGACAACATTCTGACAGAATGCACTCCCAAGTACATAAAAGGGGGACAACTGTTTGTTGGTTTGGCAGATCCTTCAACAGCAGCCATCCGGGATATGTCGTCCAAGGACAGGAAATGGGGGCTGGAAGCTCTAGGCAGGCTTCTTTCGCTCAAAGACTGTCTTCTAAAAGACCTGGATTTTGATTATGTTATTTGCGATTCAAGTCCGGGGCTTCAGTACTCATCCATAAACGCAATTGTAGTATCGGACATGGTGCTGGTGGTAACTTCCATAGACAGGTCGGATATGGAGGGAACGCAGAGGATGATACATGACCTCTATGACTTGTATGAAAAAAAGACGGGAATCATAGTTAACAAAGTTCCCCAAACAATGTTATCCGAGAGAGCACACATCAAACTTGACACTCACCAGCTGCCCATCGTCGACGTTGTTCCCTGCTCCTGCGATGTGCTCCGATCTGGAGGAGAATACCTGTTCGCTTTTGAAAAAACAGAGCACCCCTTCACGCAAATCCTGCGGAAAATAGCAACAAAAATAGAGCAGTTCTAACAAAAAGGTAAAGTTCAAATCTGATTTGACGAGGCACCAATTCTAATGGAAGTCTGGATGGGGAACCGTTGGATTGTGAAGCGCATGCAGCTTTTCACATCTCTTTTGAGGAATTAAGCACATGTTTAGGTCTAATCCACAAATCTTAAAACAAATGGATGAATGAAACGGGGATATGTCCAACAGGAATTTGAAGATAGTAGCCATAATAGCCGTTGTCGCTATTGCCTTCTCGGCTTTTAACACCTATCTGATACTTGACCGCATTCATGTTCAAGAGCAGCTTATTGCCCAAGAAGAACAAATTAACGAACTGCAAAATGCTGTAGAACAGCTCAGTATCCAGAACGAAAAGCTTGATGAAATACAAGCCGCCCTAGAGCAGGTTAATGCGCATGAAGAAGAAATTACTGAACTGCAAGATGCTATAGAACAGCTTAATGCGTATGAAGAGCAAATCAGCGAACTGCAAGCAACCCTAGAGCAGATCAATGTCCAACTGGAGCAGATTGATGCAAATGAAGAACAGATTAGTGAACTGCAAAGCACCCTAAACGAAGCAAAAGGCAACATCGAAGAAGCAAAGTCAAACATATCTAATCTAGCCAACCAGATCAATTCCCTCAATCAAAGCACATCCACAAGCTTGGCTGAACTAGGAACCACAATCGAAACACTTGAAGGGCTAACATCAGATCTTTCGAATCTAGAGGCAATCATTGACCAACTTCTTAACCTGACACCAACGCAAGTCTACGAGGCGGCATACCGATCCGTTGTGGTAATCAGAACCCCAATGGGACAGGGTTCAGGATTCCTATACAACACTTCAAACATGATAGTCACCAATTACCATGTAGTTGCAGACGAAACCTACATCGAAATCGAGTTCTTCGACAGAACGAGAACACAGGCAACGGTGATAGGCTCCGACGCTTACGCCGACGTAGCTGTGCTGTCAGTGCCAACCGCCCCAGCTGAGGCAACACCCTTGAATTTCGGTAACCAAAGCAGCATCGGACAGCAAGTAGTAGCCATAGGCAACCCCCTTGGACTTACAGAAAGCCTCTCCGTGGGCTACATAAGTCAGGTCAATAGGCTACTTGACATTGAACCCATAATCGTGCCTATATTACAGCTGGACTTGACTATTGCCGCCGGCAGCTCAGGAGGACCTTTACTGGATATGTCTGGAAAAGTTGTGGGAATAACAAACGCGGGCACAGATGTGGGTTTCAACTTTGCAGTTCCCGTCAATATTGCGAAGCGAGTGGTTTCCTCCATCCTAGAAGAAGGCGAATATAAGCACCCTCTTGTAGGCTTTTCCATAGTAGAGCTGAGTCCAGAAGTCATAACTTTCTTTAACATCGTTAATGTTGACCCTTCCCAGACTGGTCTTCTGGTTGTAGAGGTGGTTCCAGATTTTCCAGCTGATGAAGCAGGATTAAAGCCGGCTGTGAGCACTACCGCTCCGGATGGTTCTCCGGGTTATACTGCCATGGATATTGTTTTGGCTGTGGATGGTCATCCTACTTTCACCCTCGAAGAGTGGAGTGCATACATGGAAGTGGAGGTGTCGCCCGGTCAATCAGTTACTTTGACTCTGTGGAGGTCCGGAGTGACTGAGTCGGTGGATGTTATCACTACGGAACGACCGCCTTACGAGGAGTAGTTAAGTTTCAGTTTCTTGTGATGTACAATTTGGTCTTTTCTAATCTTGAGCCGAAATCTAGAGGGGTAGATAAGAAACATTAACTTCTTGAGGCTAAATCTTTAAGTTCCTTAGGTGTAGCATTAAGCGGCGAATAATGATGAAGCTCAAGGTACCAGTCATTATAGTGAACTATAAGACGTATTCTGAAGCCACCGGAAAAAAAGCAGTTAAACTGTCAAAAACTGCAGAAGCCGTAAGCATGGAGTCCGGAGTTAACATATGTGTGGCTCCCCAATTGGCAGACCTAGCATCCGTTTGCGATGCTGTTTCAATTCCAGTTTTTGCTCAGCACATTGACCCCATAGTTCCAGGCAGTTCCACGGGACACATCCTCCTCGAATCTGTAAAAGAGGCTGGAGCAGCTGGAACCTTAATCAACCACGCGGAGAAGCAGCTAAAACTGTGCGACATCGAAGCCATAGTTGCAAGGACACGTGAAGCTGGCATGGTTTCTGTAGTGTGCACTAACAACGCTACGGTGAGCCAGGCTGCTGCCGCACTTGAGCCTGACATAATTTCTTTGGAGCCGCCTGAGCTGATAGGAACCGGAATTCCCGTTTCTAAAACTAAGCCTGACGCGGTCACCGAGATGGTTAAACTTGTTAAGCATGTGAACCCCCGTGTGGTGACTCTCTGCGGTGCGGGAATAACGAAGGGCGAGGATGTGGCTGCTGCGTTGAAGCTTGGCACCATGGGCGTTTTGGTTGCCAGCGGAATAGTGAAAGCCAAAGACCCACGTAAAGTGCTGATGGAATTTTCAGAAGCCATAAGTAAAACGATGTAACACTTGGTTTTGAAAGACGGTGCACCGATTTAGAGATGTTAAGATTAGCAGATGTTTGTTAGGGGAAATGATGATTGAAAGTTGGACTCAGATGCATTTCATGTATTCTTAATCGTGGCTACCTGCAAATCCAAGAAGCCACAGATGACAAGGCGCTCCAATTCAAAACGATGTCAGCCGTTCTAAGTTTCTTGGCTGAAGAATTCAAGCATACAGCAAATCCAGCCGATTTAGGCACAAAACGGGACCGGCTGATACGGAAGATAACCGGAAACCCTGACCCATACAAACAGAAGAAGCAGCTCAGCAACAGAAAGGCTCTGGAAGTTGTTCCCCTAGCAAAAAGCATTGTTTTGAAGGAAACTTCGCCGGAGCTGCGGTTCAGGAGGGCTTGTCTCTCTGCCATTGTAGGCAACATCATAGAGTTTGATCTGCCTGACAATCCCTTCAGGTTCTCGGATCTTGAGAAGCTGATTCAGCAGGCTGAAGATGACCTGGCGTTGGATGAAATCCCCAAAATCTTTGACAATGCAAAGAATGCGAAACAGATTCTCTACTTAACTGACAACGCCGGAGAAGTAGCCCTTGACACGCTGCTTGTACAGGAACTGAAAAATCTTGGCGCCCATGTTACAGTAGGGGTCAAGGACGGTCCTATACTCAACGACGCCACGTTGGAAGACGCCCACACCGTTGGAATGGACAAAGTGGCAGACAAGGTGATGTCCACAGGCTCGGATGCCGTTGGCTTGTTTCCCGAAGAGTGTTCAGGCGAGTTCATGGAACTTTACAATTCTGCGGATTTGGTTGTGGCGAAGGGCATGGGTCACGCTGAAACCCTCACAGAACTTGATCTTCCGGTTACTCATGCTTTGCTTTTGCGGACAAAATGTAGCACAGTAGCCAACCACTTTAAGGTGGGTACAGGAAAAAACATAGCCAAGCTCTTACATTAAATCTGACGGGATGCCAACAAAGTGGATTTACCCAAACTAACTCTTGGGCGAGACGTTCTCTCCGACGTTAACGAGGCTCTAGGCAGAGAATGGCTTGTAACCAACGGGTTAGGCGGATACGCAGCCTCAACAGTTCTGGGAATCAACACAAGAAAGTATCATGGTCTCCTTGTTGCAGCCCTTAATCCGCCAATAAATCGCTGGGTTCTACTAACAAAACTTGACGAGGAACTGAAGATCGGAACAGAAACTTACGCTCTGGGGGCAAACGAGTTCAGGGATGTCATGCACCCTGAAGGACACTGTTTTCTCTCCAGTTTTGTTCTCAGCCCTCTTCCAACTTTCAAGTATACTGTGGAGGATGTTAGTCTAAAGAAAACAGTTTTCATGCCTTACATGAAAAACGCAACAGCAGTAATCTACGAAGTGTCTAATCCCTTGGAACAAAAGGTCTCTGTCCGCGTCTCGCCGCTCGTCAATTCAAGGCACATCTACAGCATGACAGATAAGGACACGTTGCCGTGGAGCTTTATTCAGAAGCGCCTTGGAGAAGCCGAGGTAATTGAGACGTCAGACGCGCTTTCATCCCTGATTCTGTCCTCAGGCGATACAGGCTCTTTTGTGGAGGAGAGCTGGTGGGTTGAAAAAATCTTCTTCAGGGTTGACGCCTCCCGAAGCGAAAGCAGCACCGACGACCAGTTTAGACCCGGATTCTTCAAGTTTTCTGTTGGTCCCAAAGAGAAGAAACGGTTTCATGTTCTTGCGGTGGCTGGAAGAAAATGGGAAGAAGCGCAGAGCCTCTTTTCGTCTTTTGGTAAACGAACAGAAGACATTGAGCTGCTGTACCGTGAGGAGATAGAGCGGCGAAAAGGCTTGCTGGAACAGTTCAGGGAACGCTATGCTGACTTGAAAATGGAGGGCTGGCTGAAGTGGCTTATCCAAGCGGCGGATTCGTTCGTTGTTTACCGTGCTTCAACCGAAAAGAAGTCCGTGATTGCGGGGTACCATTGGTTTGATGATTGGGGAAGGGACGCGCTTATTTCATTGCCTGGGCTGACGCTTGTAACTGGAAGATTCAAGGATGCACAGGAGATTCTGTTGACTTTTGAGCGCTACTGCGATAAGGGCGTCATCCCGAACCGTTTCTCGGACAAGGCTGGAGACATCCCCCTGTACAACACCGTGGACGCCACTCTATGGTTCTTCAACGCGGTTCTCCAATACCTCAAGTACACCGGCGACTACACGTTTATTCAAGAAAAACTGTGGAAAACATTGAACCAGATCGTGGACTACCATGTTCACGGAACCATCTTCGGCATCCACATGGAAGAAGACGGATTGATCTCTCATGGTCCACAGCTTACTTGGATGGACGCCACCACAGTTGACCGTTTTGTTACGCCCAGAGACGGGAAGGCAGTGGAGATTCAAGCCCTATGGTATAACGCCCTCAAAACCATGCAGCTGCTAGCAAAACGTTTCAATCAATCTGACAAGGCAGAAGAGTACTACAGCATGGCTGAAAAAGCTAAAGAGAGCTTTGTAGAGAAGTTTTGGAACCCAAAAAAGGGATACCTCTCCGATGTAGTGAAAAATGGTGCAGCTGACTCAACGTTGCGACCAAACCAACTGATTGCCTCATCGTTGGATTTTCCTATACTTGACAGGATGAAGGGAGAGAGGGCTGTTGAGGCTGTGTGGAAACGTTTGTGGGGAACATATGGACTGAAAACGCTTCCTGAAACTGATCCGAGATACATCGGAAAATATCTTGGCGACTGGACTCACCGCGATAGCGCATACCACAACGGCACGGTTTGGGCGTGGCTTCTAGGACCCTTCACCACAGCCTTCCTGAAAACAAAAAATCATGAGGAACGTTGGCGGAAATTTGCTTTCAAAAGTTTCTTGCAGCCCATTTTCCGAGAAGAAATACACCATGCGGGGTTGGGAACGATCAGCGAAATCTTTGACGGTGACGCGCCTCACATTTCCAGAGGCTGTGTCTCTCAGGCTTGGAGCGTAGCTGAGCCGTTAAGAGCATACGTTGAGGATGTGGCTTTTGTTAGACCGCCGCACGAAAAAGAAGTTCTGGAGCCTTTTGCGTATTAGTGAATGCCTGAAATCAGCACAAAGAAACGTTCTTTCACTTATATCGTAAATCGAAATATACCTTATATGCCGTTTTCAGCATGTCAGCATGTGTGGATGCGTGCATTTCTATTTTCTCCTTTGAGTTCACAAACGATTTGTGCGCATTCACTTCCACCTTCAAACAGATTGATTTCTATGTTTACAAGTGCCTATAAGTCGCGGAGCCAGAATCTAGCCGGAGACATCTCCAACCAACTCCTCTCTTTTTCCAAGGGTTAAAAATTAACCCCAAACCAACCCATAGTTTAAAGAAACTCAAATTTGATCGCTGTTGATGCTATACTCCGGTTTTTCTGAAGCTGTTATCCATAATATTTCAAAATAGTCTTCTACAATATTTACGAGGCTAGAGTTATTCGACCATAAAGCAGGGGACCCGCAGCAAAGTTCCGCCGCTGGTTTAGTTATAATTAATACCTCTCCCTTATCAAAAATTGATGTTGCACATTTAGGATCCGATAGAGCATACCTAATCTCAATGCGATGATCATTGTTGTCAACCTCCAAAATTGCTGGAGATAATACCTTTTTAACGTTGCTTGTGACTATTCGAAATTTTACGCCCCTCGACAAGGCTTTGCCAATTGCTTCAGAGAAAATATCCATTGCACCTAGAAGACGTTTATTTGAAGTTACGATTGATACACTTTTTTGAGCTCTATCTAACTCATCTCTAATTTTGCTGATGAGCATCTTTTTTGCAGGAATTAGAAGAAATTTGGAGTCTTCCAGAGGTTCCTTTTTTGCTTTTTTGCTCTTCAAACGAAGCAGCACATTTGCTTTTTTCTGTAAATAATGAGTTTCTTTGTTCCTGAGTCCAAGCAAAAAATTAATTGCATCACCTAAATTCATTGCAGTAAATTTTGTTGGCCATGCAATCTCTTTTTCAACCAAACCTAATTTTTGAAGTCTAGGTAAGACCCGATAAACAGCCTCTCTAGCAACATTTGAAAATTTCGAAATTTCCTTCACATCAGCAGAGCCTAATAGAGTAAGAGCTAAGAAGACCTTGGCTTCATTTGAAGTAAGGCCGAAACTACTTAGAATTTGTATTTCATCCTCAAGTTTCAAAATAACATCTCCCCCTTTAAAAACTCACAAATAATATTATGTAGCAGCGACTTAAGAATTTTGACTTGTAACTGATACTTACAGTTACAATTTCTTAAATTAAAAACCAAAGAATTAGTTCTAGTGTTAGGGGAATCTTAGCAGCTGGTATTCGTGCACACAAATCTCTGATAGATCAGCTGTCAAAGATAACCCGAACTTCAAAAAAATAAAAAGGAAATGAAAGAAATGTATTATAAATCAAAACTTTCTACTATAGCTTTAATTCTAGTATTAACAATATCTGCTTTGCTCGTTGTTTTGCCAGCTGTCACTGCACAGGAACAAACTAGGAATACCTATCCTTTCCTTGGTGTTGTACCTAACCCAGTAGGCAAAGACCAGCCAGTGCTTTTCCACGTTGGAATTTTCCAGCAACTCTCGAGTGCATTGATGGGCTGGGAAGACTTAAGCATAACCATTGAAAGACCTGACGGACAAACTGACGTAATCACAGGCATCAAAACCGATTCGACAGGAGGAACTGGCAAAACATATACTCCAAACCAAGTGGGAATATATTATTGTACGGCACACTTCCCTCAACAAGTAGTAGAAGAAGGCGTAAATGAGGCACCAGGTATCCCAATTGGTACCGTGATGCTTGCTAGCAACAGCGAAGTACTTGAGCTTGTAGTACAAGATGAACCAATACTATATTACCCTGATAATCCGCTTCCAAGCGAATACTGGACTCGCCCAATAGATGCGCAGCTTAGATCATGGAAGGCAGTTACAGGTAACTGGCTGACTGCGACGCAAGGCTTCCCGCTAGCTGTTCTTGGTAATGCAGAAGCACCAGAGTCTGCGCACATATTATGGACAAAACCGCTGTATATCGGAGGGGCGTCAGGAGCAACAGGAACAGATTAT
>CAYVVO010000256.1:0-3473 GCA_964455275.1 uncultured Candidatus Bathyarchaeia archaeon
TCCTTCGTAGGTGAGAAGTTCAAGCTTGGCTAGTCCATCTTTTATTTTGTTGACTTCGTTTTCCAGCTGATTGACTTTCTGTTCCAGCCCAAATATTCTGTCTGGTCGAGGAGTTTTCTCCAGCTTCTCTAGTATGGCTTCTCGGATGAAGGTGCTTCTTTCTCCTTCTGGGATTCGAAGAGCGAGTTCCTTGTATATTTCGTCAGGTAATTTGGCGGAGACGACTGTAAACTTGGTCATGGACAATTTCCCATCCGAACATACTTTAGCAGGCTGAAGCTAAAAGCGTTTAACCTTCTGCGGTGAACGCAAAGATTTGTCAACCTAAAAAATTGTTCATGGTTCTTCTTGGTTTTTCAGAAAAAAGCTAGTTTTCAACAATGAAGTATTATTAGTCTCCTAATATGATGTGCTGCTGCCAAGTTTCTTTACTCCCAACTACATATGCACCACAAACAAGCGGCAGAGTTAAATTTTAACCTTCTCTCTCTTTCCTTCTATTAAATTAATTTCCTGTCCTGTTTACTCCTGTCGTTTCGTATTGTCTTCTCTTGTCTTGTCTAAACTCTCAGCTCTCCACTCTCTACTCTCCACTCGTCTTAACAAAAAACTCACACACATGTGAGATAATCTACTGTTTCTGTCTTCTTATTCGTGTATAGTATATTAGAACTGATGCAACCATTACTGCTGTAATAATCGCTATAGCTGTAATCCATGGTGTTAGGTCTGATTTAATAGTGAAGTGTACAGTTTCAGACATTCCCACATTTCCTGCAATGTCTTTGGCGTAAACTGTCAAGTTGTGTGAACCGTTGGATAATCCCGTTAGGTTTAATGCGTTTTCTGTTAAGGTTACGTTGTCTTGTCCGTCTAGGCTGTAGCCCATCCAAGAGGTTGGTTCGTTGATAGTGAAGTTCAACTGAGTTTCAATGGTATAATACGCTTTGTTTTCAGGTGATAGAATTGAAATGACTGGTGGATTACTGTCAACGGTGAAGTAGATTGTTTCTGATGTTCCAGTGTTTCCATCTGTGTCTGTTGCATAGACTGTTAGGGTGTGTGAGCCGTCAGCTAACTCAGTTAGGATTAGTGTGGTTTCTGTTATGGTCACGTTGCTTTGTCCAT
The DNA here is from genome assembly GCA_964455275.1 of uncultured Candidatus Bathyarchaeia archaeon. Lineage (GTDB taxonomy): Archaea > Thermoproteota > Bathyarchaeia > Bathyarchaeales > Bathyarchaeaceae > Bathyarchaeum. The sequence continues at coordinate 1,129 of CAYVVO010000256.1, forward strand.
CTAAACAGTAGCCCATCCAATCAACTGGCTTATTCACTGTGAAAGCCAAAGAAACGTTAATTGTTTTGTATGCCTTAGTTTCTGTTGAAATAATGGAAACCATTGGCGGAACTGTTCCATACTTTGCTGGAATGTATTGGTCAGTCAGAGCGGACATTGTGACGCCAGAACTTTCTGTGTCATCGAGGGTGCATCCTCCGATTACGAATACTGTGTCGTTTATGACAGCAACACCGAAGTCATAGCGGTAAGTGGGCATAGTAACATCAGCTAACCAACTGTCGCTTTCAACATCATAACTGTAGGTCACTCGCCGCGAATCAGCATCTGTGCTCTCGTGAAGGGATGAAACATACGGTTCCACGCCTAACACGTAAACTCGTTTAGGCGCCATCACTCCAGTTGTCGCAACTGCAGAGCCATAAATAGAAACTGCAGGTGCAGGTGTACCTTGGCTCCAACTGTCATTCACAACATCGTAAATAGCCAAAGGTTTTGAAGACTCACTTAGCAGATAAATTCGGTTATCAACAACAGCTGAAAACGCGTAATCGGTAGTATCTATAGCTAACTCCTTTGTAGTCCAGAAGTCTTCATCTGGATCGTAAACAAAAACAACTTTTCCGCTCATCAAATAGATTTTGCCGTTCACAACGTTTGCCGCTAATCCAGCACTCTCTGCCGGCATGGGCGCTTTGGTTTCCCATGTATCCGTTGCTGGGTCGTAAACTTGGGTCAGGTTACTTAATACTAATATGTGAAAGTATTGTCCTTCAACTTTTTTGGTGCCCACAACTCCGCCTATCACGTAAATCTTGTTTTGGCAAGCTACTATAGCGAAGTTGTATCTTGAACTAGGTATTGGCGTCTTCAAAGTCCAAGTATCAGTTACTGGGTCATACTCTTCGTTTACACGCGTTAGCCCATCAAGAATTGCTTGTGTAGAGTAAACCTCACTTGTGGTGCCTCCGATAGCATAGAGTCTGTTGTTTACTACAGCAACCCCTAATCCTCTTCTTGCTTGGCTCATTGACGTTTTCTGTATCCAAGAGCCTGCAGGAGTCTCCATTTGCGGTCTCGCGGTCCCCTGCACCGTCAACGTAACCAAGGGACTTGATGCTGATTGGTATGTTATGGTGCCGTTTGCGTAGGAATCACCTGGGTATATGAACTGAAATGAGAAGTTGCCCACTTGATTTGGTACGTAAGACCAAATTAACGTGCCGTTCTGAGAGTGTATATGGCAGTAAAAAGAGTCGATGATTCCGTCTGGACGCATGACTTTGAGAGTGCCCTGAATGTTGTCACTGCGTGTGGGTGGAGCAGGTTCAATCCACATTTCAACATTTACAGTTTGTCCAACTTCGGCGGTTTCAGTGCTCAGACTTATGTAAGCAAAGGATACAATTTCAGTTTGAGAGTTAACGGACGGAACATTCATTAGATGTTCAGGCGAAAGGTAAATAAGTAAAAGAATTAAGCCCATGACCATCAAAATGTTAGATGGTTTTTTTCCCCTCAAATATAGGCACCAATATTAGCTGTAATTAAGCGAACTGAAAAGCATTTTTGTCAAGAAACTTGACCAAGTCACACTTTTGCAGTCAAGAAAATTTGACTAGTAGTGTATGTTTTTTGTGAGTAGAGTGGAGAGTAGAGAGTGGAGAGCTGAGAGTTTAGACAAGACAAGAGAAGACAAGACGAAACGACAGGAGTAAACAGGACAGGAAATTAATTTAATAGAAGGAAAGAGAGAGACGGTTAAAATTTAACCCCAACCCAAACTTTTGGCAGTCATAATCAACAAAAGTCATAATAACAGAAAGGATGATTAAGTTTAGTTCAGGGAGGAGATTTTTTGAGATTTGGTGATATAATAATTGCTGTAGCATCTTTATTTTTGGTCACTTTTCTAATTTCTTATCCTTTGGAAATCGTGTTAATACAAATCCTAGGTTTATCCTTAGCACCTACAATCGGTGCATTGGTCTCAGTTTTACTTGGTGGTTTAATAATAGGTTACATTTTTTCACGAAAAATAGGGAACAATAGAAAGGAGGCAATCGTCACGATTTCAATACTGTTTACTGTTTTGATGATTTTTTCAATTATACTTAATAATGCAGTTCTTGGAAATTATTTTACTGACTGGGTTAATGAGACATACCAAGAATCTAATCCTACAGAATCTTTAACGTCATTTGAGTGGTTTGTTGTTGGAGGATTATTTATTGGTTCACAAATGTTCATGAACATAATAATCTTGTTTGTGTTCAGTTTTATAGGACTATACTCTGGTTCGACTTTGAGAAAAAAGAGAGGTTAAATTTTAACCCCAAACCCAA
>CAYVVO010000257.1:0-1355 GCA_964455275.1 uncultured Candidatus Bathyarchaeia archaeon
ATCTGAACCCAACCCGCAGAGCCCGCAAGAAAGTTGAAGGTAACAGAGTCTCCGCTTGCGGGGAAGGAACTGAACCTGACATAAACACGAGAATATGCTGTTGACTGTGCTGTGAAATCATTGTATATGTAAGCCCTTCTATTTCCAGAAGTGACTATGGCATGCGCAGCGTAGGTTCCAGCATATTTTGTTGTGGATTGAACTTCTAGTGTGCATCCAGAATCAACATTTGTTCCATCCCATTTTCCATCATCCGTGAGGTCTGAGCCGCCGCTATCTTCCCATCCAGAGTTCAAAAATTCCGTGAAATACTGCGCCAGATACTCTCTTTGTTCTTTGCTTACTCTGGGAAAAACATGTTTGTGAATATATTTCTCCAGCGCCTTCGGGTCTTTCAGTATTTGAGGGGGAACACGAATTGGACTGCCACATCTTTCTCTGCAGTGAGGACATTTACTGCTGTTTTTCTCTACCTTTTTTCGGCATTTAGGACAAATATAATCCCACACCGGAAGTAGACGCAAAAGCCAAACTGGAAGTGTCAATTTAAAATCCCACCATCTTCGTTTATGCGAAAAATCTTCTTTCCTTTGATTCCCAGAACATAAACTGTCTCAGCGTATTCTACCCCGCCAGAACGCATCTGAAGCTTAATCACATTAGTTCTATACGCCACCAGTTTATCGCCATGATTCAATGCTACCGTATACGCCCTGTTCCTAGAGGGAATAACAGCAACCTTTTCAGCATCCAATATCCTCTGAGCCAACTCAACCGAGAACGGATACCACCCAAACCGCTTGAGTTTCAGTTGGTCAACCTCTAAGAACCTGTTTTCTCTGCCTGTTTCTGGATCAAACTGCGACAACGCGGAGCCATCAGTATACTCGGCTATCCAGAAATATACGAGTGGGCGGTAGCCGAGCATCCGTGTGTTCTCCTAGATTTCGTCGTACTTGAAGCTGAGCGTCTCGTCCGCCTGTTCTCCCTGCACAGCATCATTCGCCACCTTGCACTGCAGAACAACGGCGTTGGTTTTTTCTGCGCTGGTATGATCGGCTGAATCGATTGTCGCGGGTGAAGCTTCTGTGTCATCAGCCACGTCTGCTGTTGGCGTTGTTTGACCATTGTAGTAGTCATGTCCGTCTGTTTCGTCTTCTATGGTGTCTCCGGTGTCTGCCTCGGTTCCCGTTGCCAAGTCATACTGTGAGGGCATGGGGCATCCGTGGTCTCCGGAGTCTCTGTTTCCTCGCCGAAGTTCGCCGCCTGTTCCGAAGTTCCAGCCTACGGCGCCGTCAGAGTAGAAGCGCACGTTGTTGATTTGGGTGAAGGTTCCGCTGAGGTCAAGGCAGACG
>CAYVVO010000258.1:0-3306 GCA_964455275.1 uncultured Candidatus Bathyarchaeia archaeon
CCTTGTAAGCTTCTTTTATTACTCCAATGTTTTTTTCTGCTAGTGGACCCGGAAACCGCTCTTTCACGGCTTGTTCTATGCTTTCCATTTTCACTATCCCTATTGCACGGGCGACTGCCCCCAGCATGGCTGTGTTAGTGATGAATCTTCCAAGAATCCTCATGGCTATGTCAGTAGCGGGAACTGTCCAAACGGTTCCCTCAGCCATTTCCAGTTCTTCCTTCATCTTCTTTGGATCTTTAGGGCTGTTTACTATGAGAATTCCTTTTTCGCCTAAACCATCTGCTACCGGAACGGTTGCCAGAAGGGTTGTATCCATAACTACTGCGAGATCTGGATTGTAGACTGCGCAATGTAGGTTTATGGGTTTGTCGCTGATTCGCGTGTAAGCTTTTACTGGTGCTCCCATTCTTTCGGGACCGAATTCCGGAAAGGATTGGATGTATTTTCCTTCGTGGATTGCAGCTCGTGCCAGAAGTTCGCTTGCTGTCCATGCTCCTTGGCCGCCTCGTCCGTACCATCTAAACTCTTTGAGGGTCAACAAAGTTCCTCCAAACAGCATCTCACGTACTCAGGTAAATTAGAGACATACAAGTTCTCGCCATTCTTAAATTTTTGGGGAAAATGCTTCTGAAAGAGGTTTATGTGAAAAAATATAAGAGGCTATAATGGCGACATAAAGTTTAATCCATGATGGATGTTGTTTACTAATAGATTGAGGGAATGAGCTTTGGATAAGAAAGAAGCAAAACGTGAAGAGGAGACAACCCAGACAGATAATGTTGTTCTTATAGGCAGAAAACCTGTGATGAACTATGTGACTGCTTGTATAACCTTTTTCAACAGTGGCGAAAAGAATGTGGTTGTTAAGGCAAGGGGAAGAGCAATCTGCAGGGCAGTTGACGCTGTGGAGTTGCTTCGCCGCGCCTTTATCAAAGACTTGGAGATACAACACATCGATATAAACACTGAAGAACTGTTTAGAGCTGAAGGCGGACAAAAATCAAACGTTTCAACAATTGAAATAACTGTCAGTAAAGCCGAACCCAAACAACCTACAGAAGAGGAATAGACTCCCCACTTTACATAACAGATCAATACTTTACGCGAATTTTTTATTGCAGGATATTCCGAGATTGTTTCAGGGGTCTCAGATATCTATAAAAATGGTGTGATTTAATGGATTGTTATTGGTGAGCTGATTGCCTGACTACCCTAAAATTGTTGTTCGCCCTCCTGGTCCGAAGGCTAGAGCCCTCGTCGAAAGAGATTCAGTTACGATTTCGCCTTCGTACACTCGCTATTACCCGCTTGTGATAGATTCTGGAAACAACTGTATAGTGAAGGATGTGGACGGAAACGAATACATTGACTTCAACTCCGGGTTGGCATGCCTAAACGTGGGACACAACCACCCCAAGATAGTCAAGGCGATAAAGAGCCAATGCGACAAATTTCTTCACTACTCCAACACCGACTTCTATTATCCGCAAACCGTGAATCTAGCCGAAAAACTGTTCCAAATAACCCCCGGCACCTTCCAGAAGAAGGTACACTTCGGAAACAGCGGAGCAGAAGCCATAGAAACCGCCATAAAACTCGCCAAATGGCACACCCGCAAACACCAGTTCATCGCCTTCACCGGAGCGTTTCATGGCAGAACATGCGGCGCCACAGCCCTTACCGCCAGCAAACCAACCCAAAGAAGGCACTATTTTCCGTTGCTTCCGGGGATAACCCATGTGCCCTACCCGTACTGTTACCGCTGCCCCTTCGGCTTGTCTTATCCAGAATGCAACTACCGATGCGTAGACTTCATAGATGAGCAGGTTCTGCAGAAATATGTGCCCCCAGAAGAGGTTGCCGGCTTCGTGTTCGAGCCTATCCAAGGCGAAGGCGGATACGTGGTTCCCCCTCCCGAATACTTCCAGCGCCTCAAAAAACTGGCAGACAAATATGGCTTACTGCTGATCGCAGACGAGATTCAATCGGGCATGGGAAGAACAGGAAAATGGTTCGCCATCGAGCATTGGAAAACAGAGCCTGACATCGTTTGCGCAGCCAAATCCTTAGCCTCCGGATTGCCCTTAAGCGCCACCATAGCTAGAGCGCGACTGATGGACTGGGAGGCTGGTTCCCACGCCAGCACTTTTGGAGGTAATCCTTTAGCCTGTGCAGCGTCGCTGAATGTGATTGACGTAATCAGGGAGGAGAAGCTTCTGGAGAACGCTGAGAAACAGGGCGGCTACATCATGAAGTGGCTGAGAGACGTGAAGCAGGAACAGGAAATCGTGGGGGACGTTCGAGGCAAGGGGCTGATGATTGGGGTTGAGTTTGTGGAAGACAAGGAAACCCGGAAGGCTGGGGCAGATCAGGCTAGAGAAGTGATGCTCCGCTGCTGGAGAAGAGGAGTAGCCATCATAACCTGCGGCGTTTCCACCCTCAGACTTATTCCGCCTTTAACCATAACCCGCGAACTGGTGGACACCAGCCTAGAAATAATCGGAGACGCAATCAAAGAAGTCGAAAAAGAACATTCTGCGTAAGGCTACTTTTCTGACTGTTTTATGACCTTTAGGTTTCCCCGTTGCCCCAAATGCAGTTCCGGCTTTCCATCCAGCCCCTCCCGCACGTATCCATGCGAGATTCTAACTGTTTGTCCCCGCTGAATCTTTCCGCCCTCAACCAGCTCCACCTTGTCATCCCACAGAACCGCCCTCAGAGTTCCGCTCTCATCGGAAACGACAAGGCTGGCGAGCTTTCCCTCTGTCCAGTCTCGGCGCTTAAAGGTTTTGGGGGGATAAACGGCGACCACCTGCCCAGCCACAGTCACATCATTCAGTCCCGAAACAAGGTCCTGAATCTTGATTTTGAGCCGAAAAGGCTTCTTAACGATCTCCACCCCCAACTCCGAAGCGGCAATCCGCGCCGCGGTTTCATCGGTTAGAAAATCGCCTGCGCCCCTCTTTTTCTGTTTAATCATATCCATGATTTCTTTGCGGTTAAGGTCGGAGCGGGACGACAGTATTCGGTTAACGATTTCCTCTAAGCTCGTCTTGCTCATTTGTTTTTATTCCTCGTGAATATTGACCTTGTAGTGCCGACTTTTCTTTTGGCTCATGGGTTTGGATGCTGAGCCGCTTGCTTTCTGGTCGAGTATCGTGTATATTGTCTGCTGCCTTAATTGTTCTTTTGCTAATCTTGCTTTCTATTTGGCAGAAAACGAGGGCAAAAAGAAACCTATTCTTCTTCGACGCTTTCCTCTTTGCCGTAAACCAAATACAGGAAGCCTAGAACCAAAGCTAT
>CAYVVO010000259.1:0-1822 GCA_964455275.1 uncultured Candidatus Bathyarchaeia archaeon
AGAGAACATCGATGTAGGTGGACCTAACATGATCCGGGCGGCAGCAAAAAATTTCGAGAATGTAGTTGTAGTTGTTAACCCCCGCAGATACGGTCAAATTCTCAGCGAAATCAAGAAGAACGGCGAGGTGAGCGCTGAAACCAGAAAAGCTTTGGCTGTGGAAGCCTTCAAAGAAACCGCAAGATACGACTCGGCAATCTGCAGGTTCCTAGAAAAAGCGCTCCTCTCTAAATCATCCAGTTCTTGATTACGTGCCGACGGGGTAACACGTTTTATATTCTGCTCTGGAGAAGTAACTTTTGTTGCGGGGTTCCATTTGATGATTAAATTTACCGGTTACGGTGGAGTGAATGACATCGGAGGAAACAAACTTCTTGTCAAATTCGATAAGGGGTCAATCTTCCTCGATTTTGGGCTTTCATACAGTGAAGAGAGCCAGTTTTTTGAAGAGTTCCTGCAGCCTCGGTCAGCATGCAAAATTCACGATTTGCTGAAACTGGGTTTGCTGCCGCACATAGACGGAGTCTACAGAGAGGACGCTCTTTGTCCCAACGATTTTGAAAACTACAATGTTAGAGCAAGAGAATTGTGGAAAGTAGATTTGCAAAGCTTTGAGGAGGCGGTGAAAACACGTTCTTGGCATCCTGATGCAGTGTTTATTTCGCATGCACACTTGGACCATTGCGGATACGCCCCGTATCTGGGTGCATTTCCGTTTTTGTGTTCTGAAATGACAAAAACGTTGATGGAGTCGGTGGCTGAGATTGGAAATCTGCAGGGCTTGGATAAGCAGCTGACGGCTACGAAGGACCGTGAGATGGGAAGGCTGAAAACAGGATTTTTTCCCGGTGAACCAAAAGTAGGCTACTCAAAGGAGCAGAAAGAACGGGAATTCCGTAATTTGGAGCATAAGAAAGCCCAAACAATCGAAAACGAATTAACGATTACTGGATTCAATGTTGACCATTCGATACCGGGGTCGATGGCTTGTCTCGTTGAATCAAACGACTCTCAGGTGCTGTATACTGGAGACATACGGTTTCATGGAAGGTCAGGTTACGATTTGGGAGAAGAATTAGATGGTCTTGAGCCGGACATCATGTTTTGTGAAGGAACCAGAATCGACCAAGACGAGCCGGACAACGAAAAAAAGGTGGAGTCTGACCTCACCAACATATTTTCAGGCTGCGAGGGGTTGGCTATGGTCGGGTTCACGTGGAAGGACATAGACAGATATGAGACTGTTCGTGATGCAGCGATAAAAAGCGGCAGAATCCCAGTTTTTGATCCGCGGTTAGCCTATTTGCTGGCTAGAATCGGAAGAAGCGTGTACGATGAGGGCGCCAGAGTGTTTCTTGAAAGATGCGGGAGTATGCTCTATTCTCCGGGCGATTACAGCAACTCCAAGCATAAAGTGGGGGATATGTCGCTTTCAGATTGGAGCAGCAAACCCGACATAGTGGTGGACACGAAGCATCTGGAGAAGGGAATATCCGCCATCGAACTCAACGAGAATCCATCCAGCTACGTTTTGCATCTGGACTACTTCAGGTTCAAAAACATCTTGGATTTTGAGCTTCCGGAAGGTTCATTGTTTGTGAGGGCGCAATGTGAACCGTTTAATCCCAAAATGGAGCTTTCTCAAAAACGGATGATAAGGTGGCTAAAACACTTCAAAATAAACGCCAAGAACGGCTGGAAACCGTACCAGATTCATGCTAGCGGGCACGCTTCTGGTCCAGAAATACAGGAGATGATAGACAGAATCAAGCCAAAGGTCTTGGTGCCTGTTCACACAGAGCATCCAGAGCTTTTCAGGAAT
>CAYVVO010000260.1:0-1176 GCA_964455275.1 uncultured Candidatus Bathyarchaeia archaeon
AATCCTTGGCTGAAAAAAGAGAAGTTGGTTGTTAAGCCGGATCAGCTGATTGGAAAAAGAGGGAAACACAAGCTCATACTTCTTAACGCCACCTTTGATGAGGCAAAGAAGTGGATAACTGAGCGGATGAACAGGGAAATTACGATAGGAAAAGTAACGGATAAGCTCACACATTTTCTGATCGAACCGTTTGTTCCCCATGACAAAAACAAGGAATACTACGTTGCCATAACCTCCAACAGGGAAGGCGATGCCATCTATTTCTCGGTTCATGGCGGAGTAGACATCGAGGAAGTTTGGGATACTGTTGTGACCATACAGGTTCCGATCCTCGCCAGCATTGACGGCATCAAGATAAAGGAAAAACTTCCCAGAGACCTTCCTGAAGAAGAAAAGAACATTGTTACCAAGTTCATCAAAGGCTTGTTCAAGTTTTACGTTGACCTTGGTTACGCCTATCTTGAAATAAACCCCATGGCAATGACCAAAGGAGCATTCGTACCGTTAGATACGGTTGCACGCCTCGATGACACAGCCCAATTCGTGTGTGGACAGAAGTGGGGAGACACAGAATTTCCAGCGCCGTTTGGAAGAGGGCTCACCGAGGAAGAAAAATTTGTTAAGGAATTGGATGAAAAAAGCGGTGCCTCTTTGAAACTAACCGTGCTGAATCCAAAAGGCAGGGTGTGGACGGTAGTTGCCGGCGGTGGCGCCAGCGTTGTTTACACGGACACTGTTTTTGACTTAGGTTTCAAAGATGAATTAGCCAATTACGGAGAATACAGCGGCAATCCATCCACAGACGAGACCTACCAATACGCCAAGACAATCCTTGATCTTATGACAAAGGAAAAAGACCCAAGAGGAAAAATTCTGCTCATTGGAGGCGGCATCGCAAACTTCACTGATGTCGCCAAGACTTTCACAGGCATAATAAAAGCGTTAGAGGAATACAGGCAAAAACTCATCGACAACAAAGTTGAAATCTATGTTCGCAGGGGCGGACCAAACTATCAAGAAGGACTGAAAAACATGAAAGAACTTGGCAAAACCCTTGGCGTTCCCATTGAAGTGTTTGGACCTGAAGCACACATGACATCAATAGTTCCAATGGGACTTACAGGAAAGGCGGGTGCGTGATAATATGGGTAACTATAAACTGTTTGACAAAAACAC
>CAYVVO010000261.1:0-3442 GCA_964455275.1 uncultured Candidatus Bathyarchaeia archaeon
GCCAAAGCTAGGCGTCAAATTTCTAACAGAACCTACAGTTTTGGCAGTTGCTGGAATGTTTCTTGTGTTGGGCATAATTGAAGTTTCTCGGCGAATCAAAACCTCTAGGAGTAAAATGCTTTTTGTGGTTGGTTTCTTAGCCCTTATTGTAGTCTTGTTCTTTGCGCTTGATAGGCTCGGGTTAGTTGGGACATTAGGAGACAAGTTCATCTCAGTTATATTTCCCTCTGAACGTATGGGTGAGGGGATTGTAAACCAACTTGTGCAGTCTGTACAAGAACACAAACCTGCCACTTGGGGGTCATTTTACTATGACTTAGGGGTAGGAATCCTCTTCGTGCCTATCGGTTTGTATTTCGCTTTGCAGAATCCCACAAACCGCAACATTTTCCTCGCCATCTTCGGTCTGACAGCCATCTACTTTGCTGGTTCAATGGTTCGGTTGACTTTGCTTATGGCTCCAGCCTTGAGCCTCTTATGGGCATTAGCTTTGGTTCAATTGGTCAAACCTTTTGTCACCATTCTGCGGGAGAATCCTAAAATGCCGAGGCGTAAAATGCGTTTCAGGCCTCGGGTGGGCAAGGAATTCAGCGCAGCCTTTATCATCTTGCTGTTTCTCCTGTTGACGTTTACCTTTGTGTTGCCAAGCGCGGGCTCTGACTATCCGAGAGTCATAGAACGTGCATATTCACCTACAACCATTGCCGCTTCGAGTTTGCCTATCAGGACCCAAGTTAGCGACTGGCTGGACACCCTCAACTGGATACGGGTTAATAACGAAACTGATGTGGTGGCAGCTTGGTGGGACTATGGATACTGGATTACGGCTATCGGCAATAAAACAACTCTTGCAGATAACGGTACAGTAAATAGTACTCAGATAAGCTTGATTGGGCAGATGTTTATGTCAAACGAAACAGGAGCCATCGAAATCTTGGAAAGATTCAATGAACGCGGAGAACGTAATATAACACATGTTTTGGTTTTCCACGCCTTTGCAACAGACGGGGAGACCATATATGATGCAGGATACGGTGATGAAGGCAAGTGGAGATGGATGGCGCGGATTGGCGGATTAGATGATAACAAATACGGGAACTATACATTGGGAGTGGATTGGATAGATATAAACGATGACGGTCAACCAGATGATGATGAGCTGATAGTGAACGAGCTGGGAAACAGCACCGTTATATACAAACTGATGCACTACGCAAGCGACACACTTGCTTATGGTAGTTCAGACATCCAGTTAGAACACTTTGAGCCGGTCTATTTTTCACAGAAAGGCGGGCAGGATTTACAATGGTGGCCAAGGTCAAGCGATCAGTTCGCAGCGGTAGTATGTGTGTATAAGATCAACTACGATTAACCTGCAGAGATCAGGAAATGTAGGTGATTCGTTCCTCTTCTATCCTGCGCATCTTCTGCACATACTTAACTCGCCGTTTCTCGATGTCCCGCATTCTACCCAGAATCTCTTTAGACCGCTCTATCTCCTCATCCAACCCCTTCAAATCAACCTCAACACCAAGGATTCTCTGCAGAATCTCGATAACACTCTTCGCCGTCTTCGGATCAGGCAAATAGCCGCGAGTCTCACCCAAAAGACAAACAGCATCCATCTTCTTCCTGAACTTCGCTAAACCCAAAAGCAAACCAGCTGTGCCAACAATGGGAGTTCCCGCCTCGCTGGATACCGCCTTGGCTTTCAGAGCCCTCTCAAAGAGAGCAGGGTTTGTGGATACCGCAACTACGTTCGGGGTGCCTTCAACTTCGTTCCTGTATCCGCCAATGGTTATGATCGTCTTCACTTTCTTCTTTTCAGCAAAATCAAGGATGCTGTTGGCTACCTCAAACTGCCCCTCAATTGTCTGGGCTTGGCTGTCCCCAGTCAAGAAGATCAAGTCGTTTTCTCCGGTCTCGTTTTTCCAGAAATAAAATTCTCCACGGAGAAGCCTAGCGCCTCCCTTTTTGTCGACTAGAACATGGTAGGGGAAGTGGGGAGAATGCAGGATTGCATATTTTTGTGCTTTTAATTGTTTTGCAAGGTATTGGGCGGCTATGCTGCCCACCATACCTAACCCGGGAAATCCTTCCACCAGAATCGGATTCTTCAACTCAACGTCGGCTAGTTCCTTAATGACTGACTTTTTCATTCTGACCATAACCTCTCATTGCTTGTCTATATTTTGCATATTTGTCTTCAGGCGAGAATTTTGCAGGATGCGGAATACGCACCTTACCTCCACAAACTGGACAGCTTTCCTGACTCAGCGTATACTCTCCGCACTTGACACATTTCCTAAGCAGCCAAACCACCATTCCCACCAGCTTCAACCGTTTTCTCATACTGTTTTGGACGTTCACACCTATTTACGTTTCCAATAAGTAGACACTCAGTATAAACAAGTGCACAAGGAACACTATCCATGTGAGCGCTACAGAAGGCTTGTTTCAAGACCCCGGACACTACCTGAACAGATTCAAGAGAGTCTGCAAGAAAACCTGTAGCTTCGCGTATCCATTTTCCAGTTCAGCTGCAGCCAAAAGAAACCTGAATCCGATGTGCAAGTTCACGGAACTTTAGTGAGCAACATCATGTAATCATTAATGATATAAGGGAGAAGTGGGCAGTTTGTTTGGGGATTGTATATGTCGTTATCACGAAATGTTGTAGAACTGTTCAATAATCCGGCAAGCGCCAAAACCGTTTCAACAGTCGACGCCCAAGGCAACGTTTACGCAGCACCATTCGGAAGCGTACGCGCAACACCAGACGGCTCACAGCTACTCTTCACCTACCTAGCAGCCACGGAGACACCTAAACGGATAGAGTACATGAAGAAGGCGGGGAAGATGCCCGTGATAGTAGTTCAACACACAGACCAAGAAAAAGGCAGCTTCGAAGGCTACTGCGTCTGGTGCAAAATCGGAGACATAGTAACATCAGGGCCCTTATTTGAGAAGGTCAAAGCGCAGCTGCCCAAACCTATAGTAGACGCGTTTCCGCCCAAAGCAGTAGTGACGCTGCGCCCAGTAAAATACAAAATTCAGGGCGCCGTACCCAACATGGGCAAGACAGTCACACTCTAACCTTTCATGCATACACAAAAACAGTTCCCGCTTTCAAAAAAAGAACGAAAAATTCTGAAAGCTTCTAAAGGGCAGGACTAGGTGACAAAAACTTTTTCCTAAAACCTCGGACACGCATTCTCCACGTTAGAAGACTGGAAGTTCATATTAGGAGACTAATAACAGAAGATTGTTGAAAACAGTACTTTTTCCGAAAAACTAAGCAACAACAAAAATTTAACTCTGAACCCCTCTGTGGGCAGTAGTTTTGGTGGGGCCGCCCGGATTTGAACCGGGGTCCCGAACGTCCGAGGCTCAGAGCCTAGACCATGCTAGCCGACGGCCCCTTCAATGATTCTTTCATGCA
>CAYVVO010000262.1:0-4042 GCA_964455275.1 uncultured Candidatus Bathyarchaeia archaeon
GAACGTGTCTATTGTGGCATGATTTGACACTTGATATTTACTGGTTTGTTCCATTGATTGGTTTCGGAAAAGATTTTCACGTTTATTTTATCTTGCGATACACTATATGATTCAAATCTTACCGCTTCCATCAAAAAAACATTTAATTAAACGAAAAATCATCACAAATAGATTGTTTCTATGCATACACACCACAGTTTTCCAAGAAATGTATACATTTTGTCACCCCACTAAGAAAATGCACACGTTAAATATAAATAGTGGTTCAGCGAAGCGGAATAGGTTGGTAAGGCGAGAAGCTGATATTGTCAGCGATCGCCCCCATTAACAAAAAGGAGAAAATAGAAAAAATGCAAATAAGTAAAAAACTATACGCAACTCTAATCATAACTGTACTAACATTATCAACACTAATGGCAGCAATTCCAATGGCAAGCGCAGAAATTGTCGGCGACCCCTTCCTTTGCGCAGCATCCCCCCCTGGCAGCACTAGCCCGATAACCACTGGACCTCCAGGTACATCAGTTGCCGTCGTAGGAAATGCGACTGGTGGAGCTGCAGATCCGTTTGCAACTGTTACTGTATACTGGGACGCACTTTCTGGCACCGTGCTGGGTACAGGAGCCGCAAATAATCTTGGCGAGTACCGGATCACTGTAACGATTCCTGAGGCAATCTATGGAACGCACTGGATTGTAGTCAACGACGGTGAGACTGAGTCTGGAGGTGCAGCCTTTAATGTGACTGCAACCCTATCAGTCGCCAGTATACCTCCCGCTTACTTCCCGCCCACTCTTGCTTTGCCCGGCGATTCCCTTACTGTCACAGGAAAGGGTTATGCCCCAAACGACGACATTACCTTGTTCCTTAACCAAACAACTGATCCCTCTATAAGCTACCTTATCACAACTCCTATCTTCCATACAAACGGTACGGGTTCATTCTCAGGAACAATAGTAGTTCCCGCAATACCTATGGCTAATTTTGACATGTATGTTTTCAATGGTACGGACGAAGCCGGCAACAGCGCCACTAGCATGGTCAGCATAGACTATTACATAACTTGTTACCCTGGATCAGGACCTACAGGTATCACTATCTGGATATTCGGTAGAATTGCAGAAGAAGTAACATACGAAATTAGATTCAACAACTCACCAATAGCTACAGGCACAACAGATAATAGCGGATCATACTTTGAAATGTACACTATCCCTGGCGTGCTCTCAGAGGCCACTTACGAGATTGCAATCTGGTGGGGAGTCAACAATCGAACAACGAGCTTCACTGTTACTCCGACACCAACAATAACGCTAGGCGCAACAACTGGTGTAGCTGGAGCAACTGTCACTATCAGCGGTGTACATTTCACTGGTGGAGCTAAAATTACTCTTTACTTTGGTACAACCGTTGTAAATAGCACTGACATGGACGACAGGTTTGGTCCCACCCCAGCATATGGTCCCTCTGCAGGAACGTTCAGCGAAAACTTCGTTGTTCCATCTCTTGCACCAGGAACATATGTTGTTTCAGTCGTAGACTCAAATGGTGCAGCCAGCGCGGCAGGCGTCTTTTTCACAATACTCCCAACACCAGAAACTACAGTTGCACTAAGAGGTGCCACATATTACCCAATGGACATGATAAGCTTCAACATCTGGACCACCGAAGGTTCCTTAGGCACAATAACTGTTTCAATCTATGACCCAAGCAGCCAATTATGGTGGAACACAAGCGATTGGACTTTGACAACTTCTGACGATGCAACTTACAAGAGTGTAATATTCCAAAACCAAGGCGCTGATGACTATAATCAGATGAGGATTATACTCCCAGCTGATTGCCCACTCGGCGTTTGGAACTGGACAATCACATACACACCAACAAGCACTGGTCTGCTGACTAAAGCTACTGGACTCTTCGTTGTTGTCGTGAAACCATCCATGCAAACACTTGTTGACCAACTCAATGCTAACACCACTACTGTTCTTGACGAAATCGATGACTGCTGTGCTAATCTGACTGCGCTCTTGACGGCACTTGACGCCAAAATAACCGCAATCGACGGCTCTGTTGCAACCGTCTCAACCACGGTTGGTGAAATGAACGTAGCTCTCGCAGCCTTGGATGCTAAAATAACAGGTATAGCCACTGCCGCTTCAGTCTCAAGTTTGGATTCTAAAGTCTCAGGTCTAGCCAGTGACATCGTAACCATCAAAACAAGCATTGGCGGCGTTACAACTAGCTTAGCCAGCTTGGATACTGTCATAGGCGGTATGTATGGCGACGTCCTAACCATCAAAACAAGCATTGGCACCATAAACGGAACAATAACCGAGATGGACGGCACCATAGCAACAATAGTAACTGACATAGGCACACTAAGAATGGACGTTGCAGAAATGAAGACCGATGTTGCAGCCGTACAAACCGATGTTGACGAATCACTACCAGTGACCGTTGACATGATGCCAGTGTGGATCGCAGTAGTCCTATCCTTGATCGCGGCAATAGCCGCAATCTTCGCAGTCGTCACAATCCGACAGAAAATCGCAGGCTAAACTCAACAACCCAAAAAAGGGTTCATTTCCCCTTTTCTTTTTTTATTTTATTTAATTTAGTGAACAGTTAGCGTATGCTCTTTCTGTTGTGCGCGTGAGCCTCCGAAAATCTTAAACTTAACATAAAAAACTCTAATGTAGAGAGTGTAGTCGCTTGCAGTTTCTAAAGTATATCAAGGTTAGGCGAGTTGAAACACGACCCCACGATGCATGGTACGACATGAGTTTGCGCCAGTTAAGGAACGGCGAAGTGAGCTTTTACCGAGTTAAAGACTTCCTTACCGGTGATTGGCTCCTTAAAATGTGCAAAGACAAGGAACAGGGAAAGATTTTGGTTAAGGCTGTGAAATGCCCGGCAGGTATCCGCTTCTCACAGTTGGAAGGAAAAACCATGGTTTTTCAGCAAAGCAATATTGAGGGCATGCTTTACGATGTGATTTCCTTAACACAAGCAGATGAGAATGATAAAGTTAGTCGAAAGCTTGTCTCCAGCATTGAAGAGGTTCCAGCAGTAATCAAAGAAAACTATACGATTAAACCCTATGAAGAGGCAACCGGAAAAAAAGCACCCGGCAAACACCTAGTTACCCTCAGCAAACAAGAAAACGAAAAAGAGATCATAACCCTTTTTGTGCTTGAACGAGCATGGCCGCTTTCACAAGAGTCGCCAGAAGAGAAACTGGAAGAGGAAGAAGAGAGGCTGATGAAGACAAAGACAACTAAAAAAGAAGTTGACACGGGAGAAGTTTGGTTGTGTCCCATCTGCGGAAAAAAGCATCGGCTAGTACATGTGGAAACAGAAAAGACTGTTAAACATGCGCTACGAAAGCCACGTTCAGGGTAACCTCTTCTGACACACGCTCATGAACAGAATAGCCAGTTAAAAGCCTTCTTTTTTTATCCTGCTGACAGTTAATTCTCGGAAACACGTTTTTCTTCTATCAGGTTACAGATTTGTTCAACGACTTGGACGTTTTCGTATCCCATTTCAGGTGTGACTAGGGGTTTTCCGTTGCCGTTGAGGCTTTCCACA
Source organism: uncultured Candidatus Bathyarchaeia archaeon (assembly GCA_964455275.1). GTDB lineage: Archaea > Thermoproteota > Bathyarchaeia > Bathyarchaeales > Bathyarchaeaceae > Bathyarchaeum. The sequence goes on from CAYVVO010000262.1 coordinate 3,595, forward strand.
AACGACTTGATAATTCTCGCATGAGAAACACTATAGCTGCTGGGTCCTTTTCCTTTGGTTATAATATTCCCCAGATACGCAGCCCATATCTTAACTTGATGAACCATATTATCGAAATGCATTATTCCACGCCCAGGCTTCGAAACAACTAGGCTACTTATGGGATAAATTCCAGCATGCATTGTACCTCCAGTGCCGTAGATGTTTGCATGAACGTCGGTTCGGTCGTGTCCGGGCGCATTAAAGCTGATGTGGATGGTTCCAAACTTGTTTTTTTCAGCCTCTAAAATTACCCTCAATTCATCAAAAGCCATCCATGGGTGAAACCCCAACTTGTCAGTTAATATGGATTTGATTTCCAATTTTCCCAGAAAAGCTTGAAGAAGATATATTGGATGAGGCAGGTTTTCTCCAAATCTGCCGCCTGCTAGTTTATGGCACCAATGGT
>CAYVVO010000263.1:0-4610 GCA_964455275.1 uncultured Candidatus Bathyarchaeia archaeon
ACAGACCGTCTGAAAGACATACAGAAAAGCGCCAGAGACCTTGTGCAAGATTATTTGCGTCCTGACCGAAAAATTCGTTTAATTGGTGTTAGGCTTTCAAACTTGTTTTCGACCGAGAAGCAGACAAGATTAGCTGAATAATGATTCACTCTTAAGTTTTATATCATAAGACCTTCTATTGAATGATTAACAGGTAGGGACAAGTTTTGAGTGAGGGATGGATTCGAGTTTCTGAGAAGATTATTGAACAGTTGAAACGTCTTGAGGGTAGTAAAGATAAAGACCGTTTGGAGCTAGTAAGGTCCCTTCGTTTTGTGTTGAGCGTGTTACAGAGAAGCTTGATCGGCTGGACGCAGTGGGTGAGCAACCCGGACATAATGACTATTTTTTCGCAAGAGGACTTGGAGAAGATGACAGAAAAACTGTCTGAGTTTACTCGATCCTTTGTAGAATATGACCTAGAGATGACCAGCTTAGGGGTCAAGAAGGGATTAAAGTCTCCAAAAAAAGTCGCAAAGAAAAAGAAGGAAGAGAGAACCGAAAGATTCTATGTGTAACCGCGAAAGTACCCAGATGTTTTCGATTTCCAAGCATTACTGAACGTTGAGAAGGGCGGAAAACCAGTAACGTTAATAGGTTGCTATAAGAAGTAAGTTTTTCAAAGTGAGGACGATGCCAAAGTTGAATGTCCTAGTTTTAACCGGTCGCACTATTGATCAAGGCAGAGGAAAAGAAATGGGAAAGCTATCAGACGTATACTTGAAAGATGTGACACAATGTCAAATCGACCCCGAAGACATGAAAGCTCTCGGCTTGAGGCGAAATGCCAATGTTAAAGTTACAACAAAGTTTGGCAGTGTCGTTCTGAGAGCCGTCAAATCCCTTAGAGGCCCTCATCCAAAAATGATTTTTATTGCCTATGGTCCTTGGGCAAGCGTAATCTCGGACCCAGAGACCCACGGATCAGGTATGCCCTCATTAAAGGGGTTCTCTGGAACGCTTGAACCTGCACCTGACGAAAAGGTGTTAACTATGCAGGAGCTAGTTAATCAACTCAAAATGGAGGTCTAGAAAATGCCCGTTATAACTGGTGTAACCTGTCCGGTATGCGGAACTTTTTGTGACGACATCGAAATAATTGTTGATGACAACAACCACATTATTGAAGCTCGAAATGCATGCGCTATGGGCGCAGCAAAATATCTGAACTTTTCTGATCACCGTATTAAAACTCCTCTTATCAGAAAAAACGGTGAATTAGTCGAAGCTACAATGGATGAGGCTATCGAAAAAGCAGCCCAGATTCTAGTTGACGCCCATTATCCAATACTGTATGGCTGGAGCAACACTTGCTGTGAAGCCCAACGAGTGGGCGTAGAATTGGTGGAAGAAGTTGGAGGAGTCATGGATAACACCGCAACTGTCTGTCATGGTCCCTCTATCTTGGGTGTTCAAGCTGCGGGTATACCCAGCGCTACTCTAGGACAGATGAGGCATCGTGCAGATCTGATCATCTATTGGGCCAGCAACCCTTGGGATGCTCATCCGCGGCATCCAGAACGATACAGCATGTTCTCGGATGGCAGATTTGAAAAGAGCAGTTGGATGAAATATCTTTCCAAATTAAGAGGCGAAATGTCCAAGAAAAAGATTCAAAGAGCCTCTAACCTAGTTTTGAAAAAGGATTTCTGTTTTGCTCCTTGTCATGAGGAAGGCTTGCCCTGTAGTATGTATACGAAGAATCGGAGAACCATAGTTGTGGATGTTCGCAAAACCCGATCAGCAGATGCAGCTGACTGTTTCCTTCAGGTAGAACCAGGCAAAGACTATGAACTTCTGCAAGCTTTACGTGTACTCGTCAATGACGGAGAATTGGATGTTGATGAGGTTGCGGGGATTCCCGTTGAAACCCTTGAGGATCTCGCTGATGTGTTGATCGGATGCAAACTAGGAATCCTCTTCTTCGGATTAGGCTTAACTATGACCAAAGGAAAACACCGCAACATAGACGCGGCAATCAACCTCACCCGTGACTTGAACAACAGAACAAAATTCCTCATCATGCCCATGCGAGGACACTACAACGTAACTGGAGTAAACATAGTTACCACCTGGCAAACCGGATACCCTTTTGCGGTTGACCTGTCTAACGGGTACCCCAGATACAATCCGGGAGAAACCTCGGCAGTGGACATTCTTTGCCGTGACGAATCCGATGCGATGATGGTGATTGCTTCAGATCCGGTTGCTCACTTTCCAAGAGCCGCCTCCAAGAATATAGCAAAGCATCCGCTCATAGCCATAGACCCAGAGGTTACTCCAACCACGATGTTGGCGGATGTGATTTTGCCTCCTGCTTTCGCGGGAATCGAGGCTGAGGGAACAGCCTACCGCATGGATCATGTTCCATTGCCTCTGAAGAAGGTTGTAGAACCTCCAGAAGGCTTCATTTCCGATCAAGAAATTTTGCGTAGGATTCTGCAGAAAGTTCGTGAACTAAAAAAGAGGGATATGGATTGACAGAACTCATCGTAAAAAACGGATTCGTTTACGACCCCCTGAACCGCATCGACGGCGAAAGAATGGACATCTGCATCAGGGATGGAAAGATTGTAAAGTCAGTTAAGGACAAGGCAAAGGTTGTTGACGCTTCAGGCATGGTTGTTATGCCCGGGGGAGTTGACATCCACAGCCACATAGCTGGCGGTGAAGTGGATACTGGGCGTCTGCTAAGACCTGAAGATCATGTTAAGGATGTTGAAGTTAAAACAGCCGTGACCAGGTCTGGAGTTGGCTTTTCGATTCCTTCCACATTTACTACGGGTTACCGTTACTCCAAGATGGGTTACACAACTGTAATGAATCCGTCCATGGCGCCTCTTCAGGCACGTCACACTCATGAGGAACTAAGCGACACGCCCATGATTGACAAGGGAACATATCCTCTGCTGGGAGACTGGTGGATCAGTTTAGAGCACATAAGAGACGGCTTACTGGAAGAGAATGCTGCGCACATAGCGTGGATGCTTAAAGCTACAAGAGGGTATGCCATAAAAATCGTTAATCCGGGAGGGTTAGAGGCATGGGGCTTCGGACGGAATGTTCACAGTCTCGACGATCAGGTGCCAAACTTCGGCATAACTCCCCGTGAAATCATCCGTGGATTATGCAAAGTCAATACCATGCTTAATCTTCCTCACACAATTCACCTTCACACCAACAATCTTGGGCAGCCTGGAAACTATGTTACAGCTTTAGAGAGCATGAAATGCGTAGAAGATTTGGCTAGAAAAGACAAACCAGTACTGCACATCACTCATATTCAGTTCTGCGCCTTCAAGGGTGAAGATTGGGGAAGATTAAAGTCTGGAGCAGAAGAAATCGCCAATTACGTTAACAATCACAGTCACGTGACCCTTGACATGGGACAGGTGGTATTCTCGGACACAACCACTATGACCGCTGATGGACCCTTCCAGTTTGGTCTCTATCACCTTACTGGAAACAAGTGGGTTAACCACGATGTGGAAACGGAGACAAGCGGAGGAATAGTGCCCTTCACATATAAGCGGTCAAGCGCTGTCCACGCCACACAGTGGTCAATCGCACTGGAGATTATGCTTCTGGTTAAGGACCCGTGGAAAGTCTTCATGACAACGGATCATCCTAATGCTGGTCCCTTCTTTTATTACCCCAAGATCTTTGCATGGTACATAAGCAAAAAGGCAAGAGAGGATATGCTGAAAAAGATCAACAAGCGGGCAAGAAAGAGAAGTTTGCTGCCCACCATCGACAGGGAACTCAGCCTCTATGAGCTGGCGATCGTCACTAGGGCAGGTCAAGCTAAGGCTCTCGGCTTGAAAGACAAGGGACACTTGGGAGTTGGCGCTGACGCCGACATCGCAGTCTATAACATAAACCCTGAACGCGCTGATCCAGCCAAAAAATTTGTATCTGCAAGAAAAGCCTTCGACCGAGCGGCTTACACGATTAAAGACGGGGAAGTAGTGGTGAAGGATGGGAAGATTGTGAAACAGGTATTCGGAAAGACGTACTGGGTCGATGTGGAATGCGCACGCAATCACTGCCGCACAACGCGGGCGCGCGCAGATGCTAAGATTAAAAAGAAGTTCAAGGATTACTGGACTGTGGAATACGAGAATTATCCTATTCGCGAAGGATTCTTGCATTCTTCTGCTCCTGTAGCTGTCAAGGCGGAGATCTAAAATGGCGATAACTCTTATCCCAAAACGTGTGTTCAAGTTTCCGATAGAAGGAAAAAACATATCTCCTGACGTTTTCGGCAAGAAGTCGGAGAAAGAGATAGCGGCTTTGGAAATGTGGGAGGGCAACCGGAAAGTTTCCATTGGAGATCTTTTTGACATCAAAGTGGACCGTTCGTCCTCAGAAGATGTGACGATAAAGATTGAGGGCAATGTGGGGACGGTGCGGAACGTTGGTTTTCGGATGTCCATGGGCGAAGTAATTGTTGATGGCGATGTTGGTATGCATGTTGGCGAAGAGATGAGTGGCGGCAGCATAACGGTATCTGGTAACGCAGGCTCATGGGCTGGGTCACAAATGAAGGATGGAACCATAGAGATCAAAGG
>CAYVVO010000264.1:0-1927 GCA_964455275.1 uncultured Candidatus Bathyarchaeia archaeon
CCAGATAATAGACGGAAAAGCCAGACTAGTCAAGGACATATACTGCGACGGGTTAGGAGCCTGCCTAGGAAAATGTCCCCAAGACGCCATAACCATCACACAGCGAGAAGCAGAAGAATTCAATGAGAAAGCAGCAGAAAAGCACGTGAAAACCACACGAACAGCCCCTGCAGATCACACCCGTTTTACGGGTTGCCCCTCCACACAAACGACGCAGTTCAAAACTGAAGAGAAACCATCCACAAACATTACAGAAAAGAGGACAACAAAATTGAGTACATGGCCAGTCCAGCTGAAACTGTTGCCGCCCAACGCGCCCTTCCTCAAGAATGCGGATTTGCTGATAGCCGCTGACTGTGTGCCCTTCGCGTACGCAGACTTTCACGAGGACATGCTGAAGAACCATACTCTTGCCATCGGATGCCCCAAACTTGATGACGCAGCCCTTTACAGGAACAAGTTAGCTCAGATATTTCGGATGTCCAACATAAGAAGCGTCACAGTTGTCAACATGGAGGTCCCATGCTGCTTCGGCTTACATCGCCTCGTCCAAGAAGCCCTCGAACTTTCGGGAAAGAAGGTTCCTTTGAGGCAGGAAACAATAAACATAAGGGGAGAAAAAATCTCGTAATCAGATTAGTATGGAGAAATGAATAGTTGACAGATCACAATGTAGCAACGTGCCCGGGCATACGAAAGTTTCTTCGCCCTAAGCCAGAATATTTTCCGTGCCCCCATTGCGGCGGAAGCGTGGAGATTTGGAGCGACGAGGACACCGGCATATGCGACACATGCGGCAAGGAAGTTGGCAGACCCGAAAAGGAGCCGTCCTGTCTAGACTGGTGCCAATACGCAGACAAATGCAGAGAAATCATCAAACGCAAGAAGCAGTGACAACAGAGCATCTTTGGAATTATAAAGAAAAAATGAGGAAATTAAGAGGACAAAAAGCTTACGTACTATCTCAAATTATAGTGCTGTAGGGTGTAGACGTGCCTGATTCAGAAAATGAGCCGGTCAAGGTTGTTTTAGACGCAAACTTCTTTTTTGTTGCCTCGCAGTTCAATGTTGATGTCTTCGAGGAACTGGCGAACCTGCTAAATCGACGTTTTGAACCCATTCTTCTCTCCTCGACACAAAAGGAGCTTCAAGGGCTCGCGGAATCCAGTTCTCCAAAACAGCGGAAACAGGCAGAGTTAGCTCTTAGATTGGCTGAAAAGTGTCGTGTTGTTTCCGTTGAAAAATGTTTAAAGGAAACCTATGATGATGTGATTGTTAGAGTGGCGGCAGAGTGGAGGTCTCCTGTTGCCACAAACGACCGGGAGCTCAGGAGAAGACTGAGAAAAGTTGGTGTACCCGTTATTTTCTTGAGGCAGAAGCGGCGTTTAGAGATGGAAGGCGCGGTATAGGCTTATAAATGGGGGCGTCTTTTATTTGGAGACGAAAAACCACATGTGGTACTTTCGCGTAAATATATATCATCAATTTAAGAATAGGTGAGATAAATGTTCAAACTTGTAACTCTTGAAGATGCGATTCGGATACCTCCGGAAAGATTCGGAGAAGACATCGACAACGTAGGCTACGAAGAGCTGAAAATGAAGTACGACGGCATGGTAGACGAAAAGCTTGGTTACGTCATAGGCGTTACCAAAATCAAAGTGAATCCATTCGGAAAAATCATCCCCGGAGACGGCGCCACCTTCCACAAAGTCCAGTTCTCTCTCCTCACATTCTATCCAAAGATTCAGGAAGTCATCGAGGGAGAAGTTGTGGAAATAGCGGAGTTCGGCGCCTTCGTTCGCATCGGACCCGTCGACGCCCTCCTCCACGTCTCTCAACTAATGGACGACTACATCTCCTATGATGAGCGGCAAGGAGTTCTCATGGGCAAAGAAACCAAAAGGAAACTGCAGACCGGAGACCG
>CAYVVO010000265.1:0-3703 GCA_964455275.1 uncultured Candidatus Bathyarchaeia archaeon
ACAAATACCTCTTTACCCAAACCAGACCCTCGCCCAATTAAACCATGAACTTTATGTTTTGTGTGTTGCCGTTTTTCGGTAAGCCTCTAAATAGTTCTCAGCGAATTTGTCTGCGTATTTTTCTATGCCTCCATGCGCGTCTGTCTCTCTTCTGAGGTGATGATAGAACTCGTGGAGAATCACATGTGGGTTCCACAGAATCTCCCTGCGGGAAACATGGATGGTTCTGTTCTTGCCCACGTAACATGCAGGATTCTTTGAGTACCGTTTCGGCATGCCAACCCGGAGTTTCGGCTTCACAACCCGGTAACGGTTACTGAGCAATTCGAGAGCTTCCTCAGTGTCTTTGGAGAGAATCAAGTAAACAACTTTCGCTCTAAACAAAACATCAGCAGTTAACATACTCGTCAAGACATATCCCTGACTGCACTCAACTATTTTTTCTTTCCTACCAACCATGCTTAATCGTTGAAGGAATGTCTCCTTTCTTTTCTTTTCCCTTTTTCTCGGAACGATTAAACTTGTGGAGTTTCACCACATTGCCTTCCAGCGCAACCCAATACGTGTGATTTAGATTTCGGTGATAAACAAACTTGTTAACCAGCCTCTTCAGCTCTTTTGAGGATGAAAAATCGGAATCTACAAAGATTTTATTGCCTCTCAAAGTGAGGTCAGCCTTGAGTTTAGAACGCAGGAAACTGGACAAGGATTCACCTTCACGCTCCAATTCACCTAAATCCACCTTTAACTTCCTCTTCCCCCTCAGAAACAACTTTTTAACCTCCAAAACAACAATTATTCCCGCTTTAAAGATATTAATGCTTTAGGAAAAAGATTACGCATCATCTAAAGATGGAATAGAAAGTAGTACCCCAACCAAAATAAAACTGAGCCATCAGGGGGAGATAAAGCTAGTTTCAGATTGGGGTACTACTCTTCCCAAAAAGAAGAGATGAAGGCAATAAATCTTACTAAAAACCAAACAAAATCGGTAGTACTAACTGTAAAAAATCCGCTGTCATTCACCCAAACGATTATCTAACGTTACAGTTTCATAGCAAAAAAGAAAACGCACATCAGCCAAACGGATGCAAACAAGAAATGAAAGAACACATCAAACTAGGTGCTAGTCTCATCTATTTTTCCTTTTTTTTCTGCCAAATACTTAAACGATAAAGGTTTAGTGACGTTTCCTCCAAGGTCAACGAGAATGTAATGCGCCTCAGCCACGAACTTTGTCCATTTATTCTTGTTTTCTGTGAGAAAATTCGTAAATTCCGCGTAATTTTTGTGCAGAGATACAGTTATAGCATCCATTCCCATGCCTTCAGCCCTTGAACTGAAAATTATTTCGGGATGTCTTTGCGCCCACTCTTTTGCTTTCTCTTCAATTTCCATCACCTGCTCCATGTTAAATTTAACAAAAGAAAACGCCATAATCTCGTATCCCAATTTAGCAAAATCTGGAACCGCAGAAAAATGTTTCACCAGACCCTCTTTTAGCAGCCTATTCCTCATCCTGGACACGGTTGGTTGCGAAACACCAAGTATCTTAGCCATTTGCCTATCGGTTCTATTAGAATCCTCCAAATATTCCAAAAGAAGACTCATCAGTTTATCTTTCTTTACACCTGAATGCTTTCTCATTACCAATACTCCCCGAGCCAGAATTTTTGTAACCTAGTTACATTAAGTTACATTAAGTCACATTATTAGTTTTTGTTCGGTGAACGAATATCATAACTCCATTCAGATAAAAGATAGTACAGAAAAATTTGAAATGACACGCTGCAGAGCCAAGTTGAAAGCACTCAGCCAAAACTCTTCTTTTTGATAAACTGGCAGTAACTGGTTTCGTTCACCCACCCATCTGCAACAAAAATTATTTGCAACCTGAGACGAAATGATAGCGGGGATGAGAGTTGGATAAAAAATTAAGAAGTTTGGTCAAGAGCGTAACTTACAGGATTGTAGCTTTCATAGTTTTGATGATAATTACGTGGTACGCCACCAATAATTTGGTTCAAACAACTTTCATTTCAGTTACGTTCCACACAATCCAAACGTTCCTGTACTACATCCATGAACGAGTGTGGGAAAGAGTCAACTGGGGCAAAACCACGCTAAACTGAGGCGTCTGCCTTAGCATTCTAATGGTTGATGAATGCCTGTGGATAGGGTACCTCACTCTTCTTTGGCTACTGTGACTACAACTTTCACGGAAGTTGATAGACGGAGATAATCGTCTGGCGGGCTATAGATTGCTACCCCTTTCACTTTGTAACGAATCCCATTCTTCGTTGTTACAACAGCGTCTATTTGCGGAACAAAATCCGTCTTACTCCAAGTTTCTATCAGAGCGCCACCCTCCACGAATCTCAACTCGAAAACCATTCTTTTCACCCCAACTAAACCAAGAACTAATGCTAACAGATGCATTCAGGTTATACTAAAGATTTAAGGAAACAAATCTAACAAATGAGGAAAAGTGTTGGAAGAAACCGCAGCCTTAGACATTAATTAGCCGCGCTATTATGGGTTAAATTTTAACATTCTCTCTCTACCTCTTTCTCCTGCTCCTGCTTACTCTCTCTCCCCCTCCCCTTAGACTGACTGATAGACGGACACACAGACTCCCCCTATATAAACTAAAAAACTCACACACATCTGAGAGGTTATCCTTTTTTGGGAAGGGCAGAAAGTGTTTTAACAAAATTCAACAGAACTAATTTAACACAAACTTGATTTTCTTAGGAGGATGCACCAGTTCATGAAACTGAAAAAACAGCAAATTATGATTTTGGCTATTGTTTTGATTTTGGTCATTTCTGTTTCCTCTATTGTGTTAGTGTTGATTGGTGGAAATGGGGATTCACCTTCTGGAAATGGTGACATGGTTGAAGCTGGGAACTGGTTAGATATTAGCAGTAATATTCAAGCGGTTACTGCCAAAAGTGAATATGGAATCCATAGCTATGGTGATGTTTTCTTTGTAGATGAGAATGAGGGATGGGTGGCTTCAAACAGTATCGGTGAAATCTATCACACTACAGATGGGGGAGAGACTTGGGAGGTACAAACAACCGAGTATGATACAAGCGCAATTTGGATGCTAGACAAGAATGAAGGATATGCAGGAGGAGCTCAGGGAAGAGTTTACCGGACAACTGATGGAGGAAAAAACTGGAACGCAATCGGAAGCATAGGTAATACGTTAGCTGATATTTCGTTTGCTCCAGCTGGTGGTACAGGATATTGCTGTGGACATGATGGTAATATCTGGTCTGTTGATAGTACTGGGGTACACAGAATGACCAGTGGCATAAATGGAGATTTGTATTCACTGTCTTTCCCTGTCATCAGTGAAGAAGGCTGGGTCTGCGGTGGAGGTATACTATGTCACTATACTGGAGGTTCTTGGACTTTAGACCAGACTAACCCATCTGGAAATTATAATGGTATTTGCTTTGTGGAGTCGAATAAGGGTTGGGCAGTTGGGTCAAAAATAATCCAGACCGTTGATGGGCAAAATTGGGCATTACAAACAAATCCTGACCATGCTAATGACAGAGGTATGCATGATATCTTTTTTTTAAACGAGAATGAAGGATGGATTATTGGAGAACGAGGACTAATTATGCACACAACCAACGGGGGAGCAACTTGGACAGTTGAAGCTGAAGGCGTAACAAACAATTACTTA
>CAYVVO010000266.1:0-3000 GCA_964455275.1 uncultured Candidatus Bathyarchaeia archaeon
TTCCGATGGTTCCGCCTGGTAAGGGTCTAAAAGACACAATTGCGGGGATGTAAGCCATGGCACAAGAGCATAATCACATAATATCCACTATCGTTGAAAACAAGCCAGGTGTCCTTTACACGGTTTCTAATCTTTTCAGGCGCAGAGGATTCAACATAGACAACATTTCGGTTGGACCTGCAGAAGAGTCGGGGTTAGCTAGGATGACGATAATGGTGAGGGGAGACGACAGAACCATTGAGCAGGTGGTCAAGCAGTTGAACAAGCTGATAGATGTCATCAAGGTTACCCGACTGGACCCCGAGCACATTGTAACAAGGGAGTTAGCGTTAATCAAAGTAAACGCTTTGAACACTAAGGCTCGCTCAGACATCATCAACTACGCTGAAATCTTCAGGGCTCGGGTGGTTGACGTTTCCTCTGAGTCTTTGATGATGGAGATTACGGGAACCTCGGAGAAAATTGATGCCTTTATCTGTTTACTGAAGCCTTTTGGGGTAAGAGAGGTGGCGAGAACGGGAATAACTGCCCTCTCCAGAGGAGCCAAATCAGTTAAAGTTGATGAATAGAACTTTGGGTGAAAAAGGATTTATTATCAACTTTAATCTACATATTAGAACTGTATGTGAGGTGTCGTTATGGTTGAATTAGACTTTGGAGGAGCAAAAGAGACTGTAATAACAAGAAATGAATTTTCTGTAGATAAGGCAAGAAAGATTCTGAACAACGAAACAGTTGCCATCCTAGGTTATGGCATTCAAGGGTCGGCTCAATCCTTGAACATGAGAGATAACGGAATCAACGTTATCATAGGGCAGAGTAAAAAATTCCCAAAGGATTACGAAAGGGCAATAAAAGATGGGTGGGTTCCTGGGAAGACATTATTTCCCCTAGAGGAAGCTGCGGAAAGAGGAACCATCAAACAGTATCTGCTGACTGATGCAGCGCAGAAAGCACTGTGGCCAGTAATCAAACACACCTTCAAAGATGGTGACGCGTTATATTTTTCGCATGGGTTTTCGATAGTTTACAGAAAACTCACAGGGGTTGTTCCTCCCAAAAACATTGATGTTATTATGGTTGCGCCAAAAGGGTCTGGAACTTCGGTGAGAAGGAATTTTCTGGCGGGTAGTGGAATAAACAGCAGTTTTGCGGTTCATCAAGACTTCACAGGCAAAGCAGAAGACAGAGTGAAAGCCATTGGAATTGCTATTGGTTCGGGTTACCTGTTTCCAACCACGTTCGAAAAGGAAGTGTACAGTGACTTAACGGGAGAAAGGGGCGTTCTGATGGGGGCACTTGCAGGGATAATGGAGGCGCAGTATAACTGTTTACGGGAAAACGGTCACAGTCCCAGTGAAGCCTTCAATGAGACTGTGGAGGAGTTGACGCAAAGTTTGATCAGGCTAGTTGACCAGAACGGCATGGACTGGATGTACAACAATTGCAGCGAGACCGCGAGAATAGGGGCGCTTAGATGGAAAGAAAGATTCAGGGATGCGGTGAAGCCTCTGTTTGATTCTCTTTATGAATTGGTGGCTTCGGGAGAAGAGACGAGAATTGTTCTTGAGAAAAGTGCAGAATCCGATTATGCAAAGAAATTGAAGGAAGAATTAGAGGCGATGGGAAATTCTGAGATGTGGAGAGCGGGCAAAACGGTTCGGTCACTGAGACCTGATAGGCAATCTTAAGAGAACTAAACGAATATATCCATCAGGAAGACTGCGGGAATCGAGAAATAACCTTTCTCTTTTTCCGGATTTCACAGTGATTTTAGTCTGAAATTTTCTTCTCTGTAGTTTTTTATAATATGTCAAGTATCGGAATATGCCTATCCTTAGAGGATGGTATTTATAGAAAAATGCTGGTTTGGTTCTAGTATGGAATGTGATTAGATGAGAAGTTCCTTTGAGATAATCGCTGAAATTCTGAAGACATCAAAGAACGGTGCAAAAAAGACGCGCATCATGTACACGTGTGGACTCAGCTACAAGTTCATTCAAAAATATTTACGGCTCTTGCTGGAAACGGGGCTTCTCAGAATAGGGAATTCCTATCACACCACCGAGAAGGGCATAGAATTTCTCCGTAAATATCAAACTTTGGAGCTGCTGCTGAACACACGAAATTGACCACAGCCACTCCTTTTCTGTTTTGGGAAAAGTTTTATGTTTCCCCCTGAGGATTCTGAGGTATGATAAGCAGAATATTTACGGATGAAGAGCGCCGAATCTTGGAAGCCCACCTCACCAACGCCGAGGCTGACAAAACTGACCTCTCTAGCCTCCTTGATCAGATCAAGAAACGGAAAAGCCTGTTCGAGGACATTTTCCTTTACCTTCAAGTCAGAAAGACAATAACATCCTGAAAAAAGCTGATTTTCAACAATCCGCTGTTATTAGGCTCCTAATATGCTCGGAGACGTGGACATCAAATCATATTCTTGCTTGGAAAAACAGAAAAAATACTGTTTTCAACAATGAACATCTAATAGTCTTCAAATATGAATGGGGTTTTGTTTTGGTTAGTTGATGCGCTCCTGTATCCGCTGGATTTTAGCTTTTGGGCAACAAACTAGCGGAACATCTTTCAAAACTATTTACGGAACATAGGAACTGCAAATGTATATTTAACTAACCAGTTTTCCTGCGCAAAAAATGGGTGTAATTAATAGTGGGAGTGTTAACCATTTCCCTTGTTTACACAATAGCAGGCAAGAAGATTAACAGTTTATTTAACAAACGTTCGTCCCAAATATCGCCTTTTACCTTGGTTAGTCTCCTAATATAATTAGAAGAATCCACAATCTAGTTTTTGATGTTAGGTGGGCTTTGGCGCTTTTCCTTGCAACTCCAGCCAGAATTGCTTTACTTAGGAGGTGATCCGGCCGCAGGTTCCCCTACGGCCACCTTGTTACGACTTCTCCCTCCTTGCGGAACTCAGATTCGACGCAGCCAAGAAGACCACGCCTCACCCAAACCCCACTCGGATGGAGCGACG
>CAYVVO010000267.1:0-2155 GCA_964455275.1 uncultured Candidatus Bathyarchaeia archaeon
CTTTATCAAGTCCTTTACTTGACCGAGTCGCCCAACATTTTTTAGCACAGCAATACAAAATATGTCGTGTTTACCCATGGATGTAGTGCAGATAACTATCTCAGGTATCTTTTGTATTGATTCAACAACAGTCATCAAATGTGGATAGCTAACGTCAACGCCTAAGCTTCCAACACATTCATATCCAAAACTTTTCGGGTTCAACAATATTGTAGTCCCTCTTATGATGCCGGCTTTTTTCATTTTTCTGAATCGTTTACTGATTGTATCTGTTGATACACCACAATCTCTTGCAATATCCACAAAATTGGTACGCGCATCTTTTTGTAGGGCCCTGATAATTTTAAGGTTAATCTCATCAATTCTCACATTAGGACTCATAGATGCATCCTCGTCGGTCAAAAACAACACAATCAGGGCTTTTAAAGTATACCATTTTCTAGGAAATATCTTATGATGTCGACTGTACACACGTGTTTCCGTTCAGAGCAAACAAAACATACAATTTACAGGAGTTTATCTTATGATGTCGATTTTATACATCATTTAATGAACAAAATACATAAATATTCACTCAATATGCTTATAATGTGGGGACAAACTCTTGGAAATTACTGAGGTAATCAAGGAGATCGAAAAAAGAAAAAAAACAGGTGAACTAAGCAAGAAAAGGGTCACCTGCATACACTGTGGAAAAACGTGGATCGAATTCGTTGGCGTAATTGTCGCACACAAAGAGGGGGTCGAAGACCTGTGCCTTCGCGTCGGTATAGAGTCAGAAAACTGTTTTGCGTGCAGATGGAGAGCCTTGAGATGCGAAAATTGTAACACAAACGACGTGTATGAAATAACATTTCCCAAGAAAAATTGTGAAGAAAAGTCACTGAGTTTCAAAAGCATAAAAAAAGTCGCTAATCATTGAGCGCGCACAAAATCATTATAGGTGTGAAAAATGACAGAAGAAAACCCATTCGAGATTGCATTAAAACAGCTGGATGATTGCGCAGAGATACTCAAGTTAGACCCTGATATACATGAAACGCTTCGGCACCCTATGCGTGAACTTCATGTATCAATTCCAGTTCGCATGGATAACGGTAAAACGCAAGTATTTCAGGGCTTCAGAGTCCAATATAACAACGCTCGAGGACCTACAAAGGGAGGTATTCGCTTTCATCCTCAGGAAACGATTGACACTGTCCGGGCGCTTGCAGCGTGGATGACTTGGAAGTGTTCTCTTCTGGATTTACCACTTGGAGGGGGAAAGGGCGGGGTCATCTGTGATCCAAAAGAGCTCAGTGTTGGTGAGTTGGAACGCTTAAGTCGCGGTTACATCAAAGAGATATGGGAATTCATCGGACCGAACAAAGATATCCCTGCTCCGGACGTCTATACAACCGCCCAGACAATGGCATGGATGATGGATGAATACTCAAAAATCACAGGAAATAATAGTTTTGGCTGCATTACGGGTAAACCAATCTGCGTTGGAGGTTCATGTGGGCGTGACGATGCAACTGCTCGGGGCGGTATGTACACGATTCGAGAGGCGGCAAAAGAAGTTTGTATAAACCTGAAAAACGCTACTGTTGCTATACAAGGTTATGGTAACGCTGGTTGTAATGCTGCATTACTATGTAAACAGTTATTTGGCGCTAATGTTGTGGCAGCAAGTGACTCTAAAGGGGGCACATATAATAAGAATGGTCTGAATCTTGAGAATGTTGGCAACTGTAAAGTAGAGACGGCTTCAGTTGTCAATTCTCCAAATGCGCAGTCCATCTCAAATAAAGAACTGCTCGAACTCGACGTGGATATCCTCATTACAGCGGCCTTAGAAAATGTCATTACAAAGGATAATGCATCAAAGATTAAGGCTAAGATTCTTGCTGAGTTAGCTAATGGATCAACGACGCCAGAAGCAGATGTTGTTCTATATGAAAACGGTGTTCATGTGATACCTGATTTCCTCTGTAATGCAGGCGGCGTCACAGTTTCATATTTTGAGATGGTGCAGAACGCTTCTATGTACTACTGGAGCTTGGAGGAAGTTCATGAACGTTTAGCGCGTAAAATGAGTCTTGCATATCACACAGTACTAGATACCGCTAAAACCTATAACGTAAATATGCGCAAGGCTGCCTACGTAGTTGCT
>CAYVVO010000268.1:0-1740 GCA_964455275.1 uncultured Candidatus Bathyarchaeia archaeon
CGTTTCTGGAGATAGTAACGTGGCGCTTTTGCCTGAAGATGCCGATCGGTCAGCCCGAATTATAAAACAGAAGATAATGCAAATAACTGGAAAGGATGTTGCTGTTATCGTTTCGGACACTCACGGGCGCCCTCTACGTCAAGGTGAAATCAATATAGCTTTGGGCACCGCCGGATTCGAGCCACTACGAGATCGAAGAGGCGAAAAAGACCTTTTCGGCTACAAGATTAAAGTTAAGAGAACCGCCATCGCCGATGAACTATCCTCAGCCGCTGAACTGGTCATCGGACAAACAAACGAAGCAATTCCCGCAGCCATAATCCGAGGATACCTCTACCCAAAATCTGAAAAGGCAAAAACAACCAAGCTGATACGCCCCCGAGAAGAGGATTTATTTATCTGAAACATTTTCTGGAATAACAGACAAATGACCAACAAAACGAACGTCCTAATATCCCTATTGAAACTAACAACCAGTGGGTCCGCCGCTGAAGAAGCTGTTGCCATGGACGCCAACGTTCCTGTCCACGTTGCCAACAACATTCTGAAGGGTCTTCGTGAAATTGGGTTCATCGAATGTGAAAACGAACTGATCGAACTGTCTTCGAACCAGCGCGTCAAAGTTGCCATTCACGCCATCAACAATGGAACGGACATTGAAAGGGTATGCAAGGTTCTTGAATGGAAGGAGTTTGAAAACTTCGCAGCCACAGCCTTTGAAGCCAACAACTTCGCAGTTAAACGCAACTTCAGATTCAAAGCAGCACAAAGAAGATGGGAGATCGATGTCCTCGCGTATAATGAACCAATTGTTGTTTGCGTAGATTGCAAACGTTGGCGGCGTGGTTGGGGAAATTCAGCAATAACAAAAGTTGCTGCGGCACAGTCACAGAGAACAGAAGTCTTGGCTAAGGCTCCTCATCCTCTACAACTAAAAATAGGGTTGGACGGATGGGAGAAAGCAATTCTCTTTCCAGTGATTATCTCTTTGTTTCCTGGTCCTGTAAAATTCTACAGCAAAGTGCCTGTTGTTCCTATCCTGCAACTCCAAAACTTCTTGGACGAGTTTCAGGGGCACATGAGCGAATTAACGCATTTCCAAGCAAAATTGGGACCTAAGCTACCCGATTACATTGACGGTAGTCAAATTCTCTTCTGAAGCAAAATTTTCTGAAGTATCAACCTGGAGAAGAAGGCTGCATCGTAAAGCGTTTGTGGTACAATCATTTAATGACTCTGGCTGCTGGTCTCTTCGGCTGATAAATTATATTCAGCTAAAAAATGTGGAGAATCGCTGAAAATTGTTGATGCTTTTGTATCCGCAGGAGACTCCAGAGGACCTGTTATGGTTCACGGAAGCTGCGTTGTCCTGATTTTGGTTAAAGACTGTGAGAACACTCACATGTTTTAACTTCAAAAGCCTACCCTTTTTGCGTAAAAAACATGAGTGTACATTGTTGGCTCTGGAACATTTCAACATTCTCGGAAGTGATGCTGGATAACTTGCACTGATGCTGATTGCGTTAGGTTTGGGTGGACGCCGAGGTTTCTCTGTTGGTTTTTATCCCTTGAAAGCTTGCTCCCTAACAGTTTGACGAAACTGTTACTTCAACAACGTTTTAACACTAAAATGTTCATTTCATCACTTTCCCAGCCATTTATTAACTAATTTGCTGTGCAGAACCTCAGGAAAAAAAGAAATGCCAGAAAGTGATACTTAAACCGTGTTCCATTTGAATA
>CAYVVO010000269.1:0-4876 GCA_964455275.1 uncultured Candidatus Bathyarchaeia archaeon
TCGTTTCTGGAAAAGAACCGGGCAGACAGATACGATACACTGGTGGGCACACCAAGATAGGCGAATTAATTGGCGCCTCAACAAAGCTCGCGGTAGCCGAGGCAATAAAAAAGCAAGCCTCATCTAAATGAACTTAGATTATCAGACTGGAACAGGAAATCTTTTTTCATCTTCGTTTGTGGAAGAAACTTTCGAAGCTAAAAACAAAGCTTGAACGTTGGTATTCTTATTAACGCTAAGTGATGAATGGCAAACACCTGTTCATTTCTTAGGTTGATTCTGTCTCAAGTTTCTCTGATTGCTTGGGCTTTTCTGTGCTCGCTAATTCTTTTTTGGATGTAAGCATGTAATCTGCCCAAGCAGCGAAGAAGCCGCGGTCATAATCTGCGTGAATCTTGTTTTTGTACTCCCTCAGAAACTCTTTCCTAAATTTTTTCAGATCTTTTTCGTCTTCAAAGTTCACGTTCTTGATAAACGAGTAGTCGTCACCGGATTTTTGGGCTAGAAGTATGCCGTCGAGAGCGTGGAGGTATCCGCTGTTCCATTCTGTCTCGTTTGTTTTCAGCCTTATCCGTTCAAGTACACGCTCCGCCTCAGCAAACCGTCTTCCCTTCACAAGCTGAAAGAATCTGACTACAAAAACCTTTGAAATAGGCATCTAATCAACTCTACCTCCATCTTCATTAACGTCCTCTATTCCTCTTTCGGAAATCCTGAATATCCCTTCCCCCTCCGGCAGATATGGGCTGGAAACGAGACGTGCAATTCGGACTGGTCCACGAGCAGACTTTCGGAGAAAAACACGGGTGTGACTAGTGTGGGCAACTATGTGACCACCTACAGGATGTATGGCATCACCGAAGAATACGTCTGGTTTGGACATAACCTGATTTGTAACAACAGCTACCGCATTGAATGCTCTGGATAGCCGAATCAGCATGTGCATATGCTTGTTGAGTTTCTGTTGTCTCTCAGCCAGCATCTCCCTGCCCAGATACTCGCTTCTGAAGTGGGAAGTCAAGGAATCCACGATTATCAAGCGGACCCCGTTTTCTTTGATCACCTTGTCTGCGTTCTCTAAAAGAAACATCTGATGATCAGACGTGAATGCCTCAGCAAAAATGATTTTCTTAATTACCTCTTCCGGGTCTAAACCCACATTCTGTGCCATCTGAAAAATCCGCTCAGTTCTGAAGGTGTTCTCCGTATCTATGTAAAGGGCTGCGCCGCCCAAACCACCCTGCTCAGGAGGCAACTGAACGTTAACACACAACTGATGGCAAATCTGGCTTTTGCCGCTCCCATATTCCCCATAGAATTCGGTGATGGATTGAGATTCGATGCCTCCCCCCAGCAGTTTATCCAGCACGCTGCTTCCCGTGGTCAAACGTAGAACGTTCTGCCGCATCTTCACCAGCTCGTCTCCCCTGATGAACTGGAGAGGCATGCATGAACGTGCTTTGCGAATCAACTTTTCGCCATTTTTTTTACTTATGCCCGCTTGCTCCAGTTCCTTAGCCGTAGCCATGGCAAGAGACTCTACAGTGTGCAATCCGATTTCCCGCAGCTTTTTGGAGGTGGTAGACCCTATGTCAAGGTCTTCCAAGCGTTCGTATCTCTTCTTTTCTATGGTTGGCTCCGTAGTCATTTTGGCGTCTCAGTTCCAGATTTAAACGCAATAGCGTGTGCGTATTTAAGTTAGACTATATTGTAGATAAAACGTTCGATGAGTGGTCTCTGACCACAAGAAGGTCTGCAGCAAAAAGTATAAGCGGTGTCTTCTAAATCTGCTTTAACAGAGAGGAAAAAGTTTTGGTAACGGAGAAAGCTGTGGAGAATGTGGCTGTCAAACTCCTGCAACTGGCGGTCACAGAGTTGCCGCAAGACGTGAAGGAGGCTCTCCGGCGGGCATATCACGGAGAGGAGAATGAGGTGGGAAAGGCTCAACTGAAAGCCATTTTAGACAATGTGGAGTTGGCTGAGAAGACAGTTGCTCCCATGTGTCAGGACACGGGTGTAGTCATCTTCTATGTGAAGGCTGGTAGCCAAGTATCTGGGTTAGACAGGGTTGAAGGTGCT
The DNA here is from genome assembly GCA_964455275.1 of uncultured Candidatus Bathyarchaeia archaeon. Taxonomy (GTDB): domain Archaea; phylum Thermoproteota; class Bathyarchaeia; order Bathyarchaeales; family Bathyarchaeaceae; genus Bathyarchaeum. The sequence goes on from CAYVVO010000269.1 coordinate 2,080, forward strand.
CTACGCAAAGCCACAGTAAGGGCAACTGGGGAGGTGCCTCTTCGTCCCAATGCTGTTGATCCCTTCACCCAAAAGAACACAGGAAACAACACCGGAAGACACATTCCATACATACACTGGAAAGTGGTGCCCGGAGACACCCTTGAAATCACGGTGTTGCCGAAAGGAGGCGGATCAGAAAACGTTTCCGCCCTAGGTATGCTCAGTCCAAACCAAGGAATAAGGGGACTCAAAAAGTTCGTTGTCGACACTGTAATCAACGCTGGCGCTAAACCTTGTCCCCCCACAGTTTTGGGTGTTGCGGTCGGGGGAGGAGCTGACATAGCAATGGAACTAGCCAAAGAGGCTCTGCTAAAACCCTTGAATCAGCCCAACCCTAACCCTGAACTGGCAAAACTTGAGCAGGAACTACGTGAAGCCGCAAACTCAACGGGAATAGGACCCATGGGCTTAGGAGGCAAAACAACAGTGCTGGATGTAAAGGTTGATTACGCTCACAGACACCCTGCATCATATCCTGTAGCCGTGGTGGTTCAGTGCTGGGCAGCCAGAAGAGCCTCAGCGCGTATCCACTCTGACGGAAAAGTGGAATACTTAACTCACAAGGTGGCGTGGAAAGGATGACCATTCACAAGCTTAGCACCCCAATTTCGGAGGAAACGGTGAGAAAACTGGAAGTAAACGACACCATCTACCTATCAGGAACCATCGTTACCTTGCGGGATGCAGCCCACAGAAGAGCACTGGAACTCCATAAAGAGGGAAAGCAGTTGCCCATCAATCTAGATGGGTTAGCGGTTTTCCATTGCGGTCCTTTAGTTAAAAAGGAGGATGATGGCTGGAGGGTGGTGGCTGCTGGTCCAACCACCAGTGCGCGCATGGACCTGTTTGAAGGCGAATTCATCAAGAATTTCAAGGTTCGGATTGTGATAGGGAAGGGGGGCATGGGCAAGAAAACAATTGACGCCATGAAAAAGTATGGAACTGTGTACGGGGCACTCACTGGAGGAGCAGGGGTTCTGGCAGCTAAAGCCATAAAACAGGTGAAGGGCATGGAGTGGAGTGATCTGGGAATGCCGGAAGCCATGTGGATACTGGAAGTTGAGGACTTCGGACCCTTAACCGTAGCCATCGACGCCCACGGAAACAACCTCTTCGAAACCATCCAAACCAAAGCTGATGCTGAAAAACAGAAAATCTACAGAAAACTAGACCTAAAGTAACCTACCTTTTTGGGTTGCCAAGTCTGCTATGACTTCTTTCACTGTGTCTGCTGGAGCATCTGTTCTGACGCCTCTGCTGTTAAAATGCGTTGGAACCGCTTGGAAACCCGACTTTCTTATCCTGTCAATCACTTTCTTTTGGGATGGAACGGGCAGATTCAGCTTGTCGCAGATTTTGTCGACCCTGTAATATGTGACTGGCGCCTCAGCTTCATTCCGAATCAAAGACAGTGTCTTGAGAATCCTCTTTTCCTGCCTCAATCCTCTTTGTTTCGCTTCCCGTTCCATCAGAGAACAGAAGTTTTTGTCCGCTATCCTGCCGAGCCACAGGGGACCAGCAGCACTCAACTTTGCTCCGCAACTGGGGCAAACATGTTTTAGTGGAGAGGTTATTCCTGAAACTGTTTCTCTGTGAAAACATGAGAAGCAGTGGAGAATGTATCCCATCTGTTGAACGCTCTTGTCTGCTACTCGGGCGCCATAGTCTACAGTCGCGTATGCTCTGACATAATGGTCTATGCTGTGGCTGAACAAAACTTCGACGCCTATTGCATGTTTTGCAGCCATCATGGCTAGGCATCCGATCAGAAGGCGAACAGCAAGCTCGTGGCAATATTCTGTGCGCAAGGGCTGTCCACCATACTTTCTGAGACACGCTCGAGGATGAACCCCACATAATGGAGCCATGTCCGTGGCGGTTAACGCAAGCAAGCCGCCGTTACGTAAGGCCCGTATGGCAGAATCTAGATAGGGCACAGGAGGTCCAAAGGGATCAACATCCACATAATCAAACCTTTTTCTGGGCGCCGCATTTCTGCTCAAAAAAAGGTTAGCGTCTTCGTTAGACACCTCAACACGGTCTTCTACATTGTTCAGCTCAGCGTTGAAGCCTGCAAGCCTAGCCGATTCTGGCTTAATATCATTCAAAAAGACTTTGCGAACGCCTTCAACTTCCACCGCAAATCTTACGCCCCGAAGCCCACACCCAGTCAAAGGCTCACAAACTGAGACTTCTCTCCCCAAAAGCTTCTGATGCACTTGTAACGCTAAAACTGCCAAGTCCCTGTTCAGTTCCATGGTGGGGTTGTAAAATACTGGAGCCTTAGATGGAGCGTAATCCGACGGCTTTTTTTTGTAAGCGGCAAGCTTGGGCACCACCACCTTGACTTCACCCTCCTTTATAGTCTCAGTGGGGAAATCAAAACTCAACCTTCACAGCTCCTCCGTACATACTGAAGCTTTTATTTGTCGAAACTAGATATTAGGGTTCGTCTAAAAGGATGCAAGGTGTTCACGTTGAAACCTCTGATGCTCGTGACTGGGAAGCCGGGAATCGGCAAAACAAGTATACTCCGTCGAACAGTGAAGGAACTCAAGAACAGAAACTATGAGGTCGGCGGCATGATTTGCCGTGAGGTACGTGAGGGAGGAGTAAGAGTAGGCTTCGAAATCATGGATTTGTCTACGGAAACAAGAGGATGGTTAGCCCACGTGAACCAGCCAACAGGCCCCAAAATAGGCAAGTATCATGTTAACTTGATTGATCTTGAGGTTATTGGCGTAGGCGCGATTCT
>CAYVVO010000270.1:0-9864 GCA_964455275.1 uncultured Candidatus Bathyarchaeia archaeon
CTGGTTTTCTCAGAAGGCGGCATCCTAAATTTGACCGTGCCCATCTCAGAGTATACCTTGAATTTGACGATTGACATCAGCATCATTCTCTTGATGGTCATCGCAGTGAATCTGTTAAGCATAGCAAAGAATCTTCTTGGAGCCATAGCCATTCTTAGCGAAAAGTCTACGGACATCGACCTCAAATGAACTAGAAGAATGGCAGGGTCACTTATGCGTGGACTAAAAAAATCGCTCATTCTCTATTCATTGATGGCACTGCTAACATTAGAGACGCTTACTTGTCCCGTGCTCTCCATCACATCTAACGGAAAATACGTGGACATTGCCGAATCCTCTGTCTTTCCAGCTTCAGTTTCTTATGACGCGCCTGTTTTCCAGAAGGGTATGTGCTATTCAGCATGGTCCCCTGACGCTTTCGGCAGCCCCGAATCTGACGAATCCATGGCTCTTTTAGCTGAAACAAACACTGAGTGGATATCACTCTGTCTCTCATGGGTTCAAAGCAACACGACCTCCCATGACATTAACCCAGACCCCAGCCACACACCAACCCTTGACTCAGTGGAACATGCCATAAAAGAAGCCCACAGTTTAGGCCTCAAGGTTATGCTGAAGCCCATGGTCGACACAATGGAAGAAGAAAAAACCCAAGGATACTCAACTGTGTGGAGAGGCGAAATCCAGCCCTCTGACGAGTGGTTTGCAAGCTACTCAAACTTCATCAACTTTTTCGCCGAGTTCGCTGAAGAAAACGATGTAGAGCTTTTCTCGGTTGGCTGCGAATTCAAGGCGACAACTCCTGAGAAGGAGCAGTGGGAAGCCGTTATTGCAGGAGTGCGGGAACGCTACTCCGGTCCCATAACATATGCTGCGGACTGGACCAACTACAAGACCATTGAATGTTGGGACTCTGTGGACTACGTGGGAATAGACGCCTACTTTCTGTTATCCCTCTTCAACAACGACCCAACCCTAGAGGAACTTGAGAATGCATGGAACAACCACGCAGACGAAATTGAAACATGGCTCTCAACAGTAAACAAGCCAGTGATCTTCCCGGAGATCGGCTACCGAAGCGGCGACGGAACAAACGCGGCTCCATCCAACTACTGGACCGACATGCCTGTTGACCTTCAAGAGCAGCGGGACTGCTACGAAGCCGCCTTCCAGGCACTGTGGAACAGAAACTGGTTCTATGGCTTCTACTGGTGGACATGGACCCAGGACCCCACAGACGGTGGACCCGACGATTCATCTCACACCCCACAAAACAAGCCTGCCCAAGACGTCGTCACCCAATGGTATTCTAGGGACAGGCAGGTTGCGGTGGTAGACCAAACTTTCACAAGCGCCACAAAATGTGGCGTCAACGAAGCCCAGTCAGTAGGCTTTCACGTTAGATGGGAGCATGACGGCGCCGACGTGAGTGATGCCCGAGTCTACGTGAACGGAACAGAGCATGTGACGAACAGCAGCGGATGGACAACCTTCACTGTAGCATATGACACAGTAGGCAAACGTTCATGGATTATCACAGGTTTGCAGCATCCTGAAGCGAACGGATACATGGTAGCAGCTGAAAGCCCGAGCATAGTTTGGGACAAAACAGTTTTTGACGTGGAAGTTGACTCAGCCTCCTTTGGAGTCTCAAAAGTGAAAGTGAAAATCGCCTACGCCTACGACGGAACCTCAGTGACGGGCGCAACCATTGTCGTGAACGGAAAACAATGCGAAGAAATCGAGTCTGGCGTCTACCAAACCCGAATAGTTTCATGGAGCCCCATCGAGCAGCTGACAGTAACGGCAGACGATGACGGATTGCTTAATGAAACCTGGACAACATCAACATTCCACGTAATGAATACTGTCCTGTATCTTGCATTGGCTGCAGCAGCAATCATAATAACCGTAGTCCTGTTGAAACGGTTACGTCGCAACCCCAACCAAACCCTAGAACAGACGGAATAAAGTTTAGAAAACGGATAAGAACAGGAAACAAGTAACATCAGAAGCGGTTCATATTAGGAGACTAATAACAGAAGATTGTTGAAAAAATGTTTTTTCTGTTTTTCCAAACAAAACAACTGTCTAATATCCACAACCGCCAGCATATTAGTTTCCTAATAGAGGTACATTGTTGAAAACAGTATTTTTTCAGAAAAACAACAGCACAAAATAATGCAGTTAGTTTTCTGTTTTCAACCGCAAAATCAACATCTTAAGAACAGGTCAGTAGTGAAATCCAAAAGATTTCTGTCGGGAAAATTCTTTTTGAAAAAGATTTGCTTCAATAAAGTGTCGGATTAATTAAAGACTATACAATTTGTTCCGACATATTTTTATAGTCGGTTAGCGAAATGCTCTCATCGAGGGTGGTATTGTGTCGGGATATGACGGCAAAAAACCGGAAAGCAGAGAAGAATTCATCAAGTTGCTGGTGACAGCCAAGAAAGAGGAAAGGAACGCAAGGAGGTCTCAGGGTAGCCGATCGACAAAACCGACAATTAAGGGCACTGCCGAGGTTTTGGGGATTCACCGTGACACCTTGTATCAGTGGCTGAGAGAGTTTGATGTTGACTTTTCGGATGTGGATGAACGGAAAATGGTTTTTGAAGAAGCCATGAAACGCAAAGAGCACACCTATCTGATTGGCGAGGCGTTGATTGGTGAAGGAACAGAGGTCGCTCACATCGATTTGCTGATTGGAGACAAGGAAGGACCCATCGGGCAAGCCTTCGCCAACGGCTTATCTAACCTGTCTGCTGGTCACACTCCGCTTCTGGCAGTTATCAGACCGAATCTTCCACCTAAACCGCACACTCTTCTTGTGCCAAAAGTCACTGTGAAAAACATGGAGCAGACAGGAAAAATTTTTGGTCCTGCTCAGGCAGCCGTGGCAAAGGCTGTTGCCGACTCTGTGGAGGAGGGAATCATCCCAGAGGATAAGGTTGACGAGTGGGTGATCATATGCAGCGTCTTTATTCATCCAAAGGCTAAGGATTACCGTAGCATCTACCATTACAATTATGGAGCCACAAAACTGGCGTTGAAGAGAGCCTTAGAGAATTATCCTTCGCTGAAGAAAATCATGTATGACAAAGACAGGGCAAAGCATCCGATAATGGGCTTCAAGGTGCCTAGGCTGTGGAGACCACCTTACCTGCAGATAGCACTCGACGTTCCCAACTTGGAAAGAGTGAAGAAGATCATAAGTGAACTGCCGGAGAGCGACAGAATCATACTCGAAGTGGGCACACCTCTGCTGAAGAAGTATGGCGTAAACGTCATCCGTGAACTGAGGAACGTGACTAAAGACATGTTCATCGTAGCCGATTTGAAGACCCTGGATGTCGGAAAAGTCGAAGTTGACATGTCCTTTGAGGAAACAGCCGACGCCGTTGTAGTCGCGGGTTTAGCAACCCCAGAAACTATCGACAAATTCATCAAAGAAGCAAAAAGGCTGGGAATCTATGCGGTAATGGATTTGATGAACGTTGACGACCCTGTCAAGAAGCTTCGGTCACTCAAACAATTACCTGACGTTGCGATTCTGCATCGAGCCATAGACGCGGAGAAAACAGGCAAAACGCGCTGGGACCTAATCAAAGAGATGCGGAAGACATTCCAAGACAAGAAGTTTTTGGTAGCCGTTGCTGGCGGAATAACTCCTGAGACAGCGCCTGAAGCGTTGGCAAACGGGGCAGACATCATCATTGTCGGACGATACATAACGCAATCCAAGGATGTGGAGCGGGCAACCAGAGAATTCTTGAAGAGCACCAGAGAGATGGCGGAAGACATAGACCTCTTCAGAGTACACGTAGAATAAAGGGGCAACCCCCATTCTCTTTTTTGCTATAAACCCTCTTGTAATGAAAACAAGTTTTTTCATGTCTAATCTCAGAGAAACCGAATCGAAGATTGGTCAACCATTGGTTGTTAAAGGTTATTTTGGGTCAACAATATATATTTAACATAGAAAACAGAATATTAGAAAGTGGTGAGAAAAATGGCTAAAACCATCGTAAAAGCAAAATGGATTGAAAATGTTCAGACAATTGCAGATAACTCGAGAGGTCACAGCGTAGTTTTGGACCTAGGAACCGCAAAAGGAGGAGACAACACAGGACCCTCAGCATTAGAGATGGCGATCATGGCTCTGGCTGACTGCGCAGTAACCATATTCGCTGACGTTTGCAAAAAAAGCAACATGGAAATCAGCAAAGTGGAGGTTGTGGCAGAAGCAGACAAGCCCGCGGACTCGCCTAAACTAAATGGTGTAAACCTGAAAGTCAAAGTAACTTCGAAAGCAAGGGAACAAAAACTTAACGCTGTCTGGAGGAGAACAGAAGCAAACTGCCCGGTTGTATCCATCTTCAAGGATAACATACCCATCAACGTTGAATTTGAGACAACCGCTGAGTAACTCTTCTCATTCAACGAATCTCCATCCAGAAAGGTCTTTTTAGCGACCTTTTTTGGTCGCTTTACTGTAGAGAAGCTGGTTTGCTACTTTTACTTTCACTTGGGTCTGTTCAGGACATAGTTGTTCGTTGAATCGCTTGTCTTTTAAGCTTCTTCAGCAGAACCGAGAGAACAGGTGAGCGCTTGGAGAGATTTAGTTGCCGAAGAGCCTTCCAGAATGTTCTGAAGCAGTGCCGAGAGACAACGAAAAGTTATGAGGGCTCAGAGGAAACCTTGAAGCACATCCTACAAGTAGAAGAAACCTTGAAGAGACTAGTGGCTGAACTGAACTAGCAGAAAAGTTTTTAGCTCCAGTGAAACCTGTCAATGACTAAAAGAACAGGGTTCATCATGAGATTCGCTGACGCTCACATTCACCTTGCAGACAGCAAGTATGCACAGAATGTTGGAGAAATCATTGAAGACGCTAAACGATTAGGCGTTTTTGCTTTGGTCGCCAATTCTATGGACCTAGAATCAAGTCGCCGAAGCTTTTGTTTAGCTGAGGAGTATCCTGATCATGTGTATGCTGCTCTGGGAATTCATCCTTGGAACACCAAGCAGCTAAATCCAAACGAAGTTGAAGACATCATCAATTTGATTTTTGAGAATAGAGAAAACAGGCAAAGAGTGGTGGCTGTTGGGGAGATAGGGTTAGATTCCAGCTACTCGGGAAGCGGAGAACCCACAGAAGCCCAGATGCAAGTCTTCCATAAGATGCTTTCCGCGGCTGAGAAAACATCTTTGCCTGTGATAATCCATTCCAGAGGAACCACCAGCCAAATCGTGAGCCTACTCCCGTCCTACAAAATCGAAAAAGTTCTCCTGCACTGGTTCAGCCAGCCCCACAGCTTAATCCCCACAATAGTGGACCGTGGCTACTACATCACGGAGGGACCGCCTTCAGTATTCTCAGACGGCATCCGAGAAGTCGTCAGGCGCATACCCTTAACGAATCTGATGACAGAAACCGATGGACCTGTTCGCTTCAGGGGTCCATTTAAGGGTAAGCTGACTACGCCTTCCTTTATCCCCACCGTAGTTGAAGCCATAGCTGAGTTGAAGGGAAAAGAAAAAAGTGATGTTGCTGACCAGATTTTCCAGAATTTCGTTGACTTTTTTGGCGTAGAAGGCGTAAGGGATAAAAGGCATGATGAGGGGACAATTGAGGACTAGAAAGGATGAGGGAACGGCTTACAGGGAGGGTGTGGTGAAAAATGGGAAAAGTGCGCACTGAACAGGTGAAGAGGATAGCCCGAGAGTTGCTGGACAGGTACCCGAGCAAATTTTCAACGGATTTTGAAAAGAATAAACAATTTGTGACTGAACTCACAAACATTTCTTCAACGAAACTGAGAAACAGGGTGGCTGGTTACGCTGCTCGATTGGCAAACACAGTTTATGTCTCGGAAGCTCTGGGAGCTGAGGAAGAATAGAGAAACTTGTGAAGTTAAAAGAGAGCAGTTTTTATTTTTCATCAAGTTCTGTCGAAGATTTTTATAACAACTTACGTATCTCATAAGTAAACGGAGCAAACGGAAAAAAGAGGGAAAACCTGATTGTCAAAGATAGAGGGTTATCGAAAAGGCTGGGCTACCCGTTATCTCAGAGAGGCAAAGGCAGAGTTGACCGCAGCTAAAAAAACGCCTTACATGGCAGCAGGTTTTATCCTTGAAGCCCTGACCAAAGCCCAAGCGGCTATCTATTATAGCTTGGGGGACCCCGCTTTTATTGTGCCCATAGTCCATGAGACCCTCAGAACTAGAGAGCAAGTTGAAGAGCCGATCTTGAACTTTCTCGTCGAAATCGAAAAAACCCTCCAACAATTGGTACACAACCCTAAAACAGACAACGAAAAGACACTGGAACATGTGAACGACATAATCGAGTTCACATCGGAGATAGTGGAGCTTTTCGGCGGCGAAAGCCAATAGTTTACGAGAGAATCAAACATGGTTATCAGCGTAGAAGTAAGATTTTTAGGAGTATTCCAACGGCTTTCCGGAAAAAAACGTTTCCAGATGAAGCTGGAGGAACCTGCAACAGTTAAAAAGGTTATAATGAATCTCACGGAAACTTTTTCATCCGAGTTCAAACAGGTTCTAGTTGACCCCCAGCTTGATGACCCCAGACCAAACGCTCTGATTCTTGTTGGAGGAAAGGAGATCAGCGTGCTACAGGGGCTTGAAACTGAGGTTAAAGATTCCGAGAAAATTGTTCTGCTTCCGGTGGTTCATGGCGGTTGACCCCTTCTTCAAGGAATCAGGGTTCATCCAAAAAAAGGGCTAACTGGAGAGTTTTTCTAGTCAATTTTACACCGCATTAACCTGTTTATTTGTCCACGTGAAGGGTTGCAATAAAATGGATGGGAAATGCGTGTTGGCAGCCCAATCCCCTTATATGCTTAATATAACATTGAGTGATAATCCAAAATAACATTGGTAAATGTCAAAAAGCCTGTCAAAAATCGCCCGCCCCATCCGAGCTTATATCAACCCTCGTTTTGACAACCCATATAGACCACAAACCCCCTACACCTGATTGCCCGAGTTGGGGAGCACGCTTGGATAGGTCGACTAGGCACGGTTGGTTGCCCAGTAGTCGGCTACAGTCGGTCTCACGCGATCACATCAACTGAGGTGGTTGTGGCTGAAGACTGGATGGCTGGCTATGCTCCGTTGATCTGCCTGGGCTTTGACCTAACCCGGGCATTACCATTTTAGGCTAAACAAGCATTTACCGTAATTTGCTGCACTAGAGAGTAAATGGGAGTAACGGCTTCAATCAGAGATGGGGCAGTTTCTTTGCCATTACGAAGGCGTTTTCTCCGTCCGCATAGTAGTTTTTGATTGTCCGCGCGATTTCGAACCCCAATTTTTTGTAAAGCTCTACAGCGGGCAGATTGCTTTCCCTAACCTCCAAGTAACACTCCTTTGTATTGTAGTTCACCATGGCTTGGGTAGCCTCTCGCATCAGCGCATACCCGATTCCCTTCTGCTGATGTGTAGGCAGGACAGCGATGGAGATCACATGACCCTTCCTCGTTATTCCCAGCAGTTTAAAACTTGGAATCCCAGTTTCGATGCGGCACATAATGTAGCCCACTATCTCTCCGTCGACTTCAGCGACGATGAAAGTTTCTGGGTAGCGCTTGTACAGATTCATGAAAAAGAAGGTGGTGTAGTTTTCGGGAAGACATTCTCGGTTTATTTCGATCACCCCATTTAAATCAGAGGGCTTAAACCGCCTAAACTTATAGTTAAGTTCCAAAACCATGGTCAACCATGCCTTCTCTCTGTTTCTATGCCCAATCAGCGTCCGAGTTTAGTTGTTGTAAGTACGCAAAAGTAAATATAGTTTTTTGTATGCTAAGTCAACCATCAAAGGACAAAAACTCGTTAAAAGAAGATTGCTTTTAAAAAGATTGACCAAAAGTGTTTTACTTCAAAATGTGAGTTACATTCATGGCGAAATATTGTTGCACAGAAAGCTGTTCCTTTCAAGCACACTTCTTTTTGTTTTGTTCACTTTTTCTTTGGTTACTTCGGTTGAAGCACAATCTTCCTCAATGTGGATTCGAACTTATGGAGGAACAGGTGACGACTGGGCTTATTCGTTGATTACAACATCAGATGGAGGATATGCAGTAGCTGGCTCCACACAACCTTCTTTGTCAGAACCTGAAGATTTCTGGCTGATTAAAATGGATTGGGCGGGATACATGGAGTGGAACAAAACATACGGAGGAGCAAATCTTGATATCGCTCACTCGCTGGTTGCAACATCTGACGGAGGATACGCACTAGCGGGCTACACGAACTCCTTTGATGGAGAAAACATCGATTTTTTGCTGGTTAAAACCGACGAGTTTGGCAGTATGGAATGGAACCAAACATACGGGGGAACAGGATCTGAATGGTGCCGCTCGCTGGTTGCAACGTCTGACGGAGGATATGCACTAGCTGGCGAAACAGTCTCTTTTGGTGCTGGGTCCAGCGATTTTTGGTTGGTGAAGACTGATGCGCTGGGGAACAGGGAGTGGAACAGAACATACGGAGGAACAGAATATGAAGAAGTCGGCTCGTTGGTTGAGACTTCTGATGGCGGATACGCAATTGTAGGCTCCACTCTGTCCTTTGGTGCTGGATTAGGCGATTTCTGGCTGATTAAAACTGATGCGTTGGGGAACATGGAGTGGAACAAAACCTACGGGGGAACAGGATATGAGTGGGCATACTCGTTAGTTGAAACATCCGATGGAGGATACGTGTTAGTTGGTTCCACAGAGTCTTTTGGTGCAGGAAGAGAAGATTTCTGGTTGGTTAAAACCGACGAGTTTGGCAATATGGAGTGGGGCAAAACGTACGGGGGAAGAGAGGCTGAATGGTGCTTCTCGATGGTTGCAACGTCTGACGGAGGATATGCACTAGCTGGCTGGACACGTTCCTTTGGTGCTGGGAACGAAGATGTATGGTTAATAAAAACCGACGAGTCAGGAAATAAGGAATGGGATTGGGCATATGGGGGAACAGAATCGGAGTGGGCTCGCTCGCTAGTTGAAACATCCGATGGAGGATACGCGCTAGCTGGCGGCACAAAACCCTTTGGTGCAGGATATGAAGATTTTTGGTTGGTAAAGTCAGACGAAAACGGTGTTATTCCAGAGGGAAATTCATGGATTATTCTGTCACTGTTTCTGACTGCAATTATGTTTGCTTTAATCAACAAAAAAAGATTGCTTCAGACATGAACATGCAAATAAAAAGTTGCTAGCAAAGACGTTTCACTCTTTCCTGAAAGCAAATCAATGTTTCATCAGGCATATTCGAACCCATTTTTCATATGTGACTAATCGCATCTTAAGTCAACCGTTAAAAAGGGCAAAAACTGTTAAAAGAACGAATAGTTTCACTGACCTCTCCCCTCTCTGCAGTCATACGTTGCGCCACATAGTTTAAAACAAATCATCGAGAACTCGATATCAAACATCAACAAGATAATTTAACATCAAAAAAGGTGAAATTAGAAATGGAAGAAAATAACGACCTGAAAAACCTCCCCGGCGTGGGACCGGCCACAGCCAGCAAACTCAAATCGTCTGGATTCACAACCGCAGAGGCAATCGCCGTGAGTCCACCCCGAGAAATAGCGGAGAAAACAGGGATAGGATTCAATACCGTCCTTAGCATCGTGACCGCAGCCAGAGAAAAACTGGGTGTAGACTTCATAACCGCAGAAGACCTCTGGAAAAAGAGACAGGACATGCTCAGGTGCTCCATGGGCTCCAACAACCTAAACAAGCTTATGGGAGGCGGAATCGAAACCCAAGCCATGACCGAGCTCATAGGCGAGTTTGGAGTAGGCAAAACTCAGATATGCTTGTCGCTCTGCGTTAGG
>CAYVVO010000271.1:0-2242 GCA_964455275.1 uncultured Candidatus Bathyarchaeia archaeon
CTCTATTTCAATAGCATACGCCATGACATAATCCCTACCCAAATCCAATGAATACGCTATCCATATTGTGGATAAATACTATCCTACCCTAGACAACATATTCCGAAACTCGATATATTCAGGACTTCCGTGATTGCCAAAAATGCCCCAAACAGCCAGTTTCTCAAAGAATCTTAAGTGCCGTCTGAGATTTACTCAAAACATTTTTCAGTTTCTAAATATTCCACTAGATTCTTTCTGATGTAGGTTCCCGAACAATCAATAAACTTGTCTGAAGGTTGATTAGTTTTCCAGTTTATAAAAATTCGCAGTCTTAAATGCCCATTTTTGATATTGTTGGTCACTCTGTAATCAACTGCTAAGGCGCCACTTCTATCAACATAAATAGTTGAATTAGGATATTTTTCCAGAAACTTCTGAGCCTCCAATGTTTGGTTTGCTATCTCTATATATTCTTCATCGCTAATTCCCGTGTCATAAAAGGTTCTTGGTCTACTCAAGTCATGTAGGAGATAGAATCCACATAAAACAAGAACGACTGAAACTGCTGCAAAGGATACTATTACAATGAGAATTCGTTTCTGCATGAACCTTGCCTGTCTCACAGATTACCTGTTAGCCCATAAAAGAGTGTTTGCTAGTTCAATAAAACGTTAGCATTCTTATGTTAGTTAAAAACGGCAAGTATCGCTACCGTCTGTGAAAATTAATTTTACCATTAGAGTAAGGTTAATAGGTTAGCTTTTCTTCTAGCTTGCTGTCCATTAACAATTAGGAGAAATTTACAAGGTGCCCAAATTTAGGCAGACGCAAGACATCGTAAAGCTCATGAGCAAAAAAGAGGAAATCAGGGACATCGGCATAATTGCCCACATAGACCACGGCAAAACAACAATGTCAGACTCCCTCCTAGCCGAAGCTGGTCTCCTGTCACCTAAAATCGCAGGAGCCGCAAGAGCCCTTGACTATCTTGAGGAGGAACAGAAGCGGGGAATCACAATCAAAACAGCAAACATCTCCCTCCTCCACGAGATCGAAGGAAAATCACACGTCGTCAACCTCATAGACACGCCTGGACACGTAGACTTCACAGGCAAAGTGACACGTGCCCTCAGAGCCATCGACGGAGTCGTCGTGGTTGTAGACGCCGTTGAAGAGGTGATGGTTCAAACAGAAACTGTCACCCGCCAAGCCCTCAACGAACGAGTGAAACCCGTTCTTTTCATCAACAAAGTTGATCGCCTAATCAAAGAACTGAAACTCAACACAGAACAAGTGCAATCCAAACTTCTCCGGATAATCAGAGACTTCAACAACCTAATTTCATTGTACGGCGAAAAAGAACATAAAGCGCAGTGGAAAGTCGATGCAACTAAGGGAACAGTAGCTTTCGGTTCTGCCCTGCACAAGTGGGGCTTCACGCTTGACATGGCCGAGCAGAGAGGAATAAAGTTTAGTGATGTCGTGGATGCTTATCATAATGGACGCTATGAAGAACTTGCAGATACTGTTCCCCTTCACACCGCAATACTGGATATGGCTGTTAAGAATCTTCCAAATCCTGTAGTTGCCCAGAAGTATCGTGTTCCGAAAGTCTGGAAGGGCGAGGCAGACTCTGAGATTGGAAAGGCTATGATCAAGTGTGACGAGAATGGACCCACAGTAATCTGTTTGACTTCAGCCCAGATGGATCCTCATGCAGGACTAGTTGCTACTGGACGCGCCTTTTCGGGTTGCATTAACGAAGGCGACCGCGTTTATTTGGTGGGCGCAAAAAAGGATTATCGTGTTCAGCAGGTTTCCATGTATATGGGCGCATACAGAGAGGTTGTTGGCAAGATAGGCGCCGGAAACATAGCTGCAGTATTGGGATTGGATCTTGCTAGGGCAGGAGAAACCCTTGTAAGTGTCGGCAGTAAGGACGCTATGATTCCCTTTGAAAACATACAATACGTTTCCGAGCCAGTCATCACCATTGCTATAGAACCTAAACATCCTAGGGAGCTGCCGCGCCTCATCGAATTGATGGACCGATTAGCCATCGACGACCCAAACTTGGTTACCAAAATCAACAAAGAAACTGGCGAGTATCTTCTCAGCGGAATGGGTGAACTGCACCTTGAGATAGCCGTCAAGTTCCTCAAACAATACGGCGGAGGCTTAGAACTCATAACGTCTCAGCCGCTGGTTGTCTACAGAGAAACTGCATCTGCGCAAGGTGTAGTGGCGATGGCGAAGAGCC
>CAYVVO010000272.1:0-2954 GCA_964455275.1 uncultured Candidatus Bathyarchaeia archaeon
TTTATCCAGTATGGTGCCCTGAAGGGATTGGAGTCTAGGAGGAAGATTGCGGATGACATCAGGGAGCAGTTTAGGCTGAGAGCGGATGTGGCGATTAAGGTTCTTTCCAAGGCGAAGATGACGTTTTCTCGTCCTGATTCGCCGTTTTATCTGTTTCCTAAGGTTGAGTGTTTGGATTCTGAACGTTTCGCCCTGAATCTCCTTGACCGCGGAGTTGCTGTGGCTCCTGGAACCGCTTTCGGAGATTACCGCGAGTATTTCAGGATAGCTTTAACTGTGGGTGAGGAAAAGATTAAGGAAGGTTTGGAGACGCTGTGTGAGGCTCTACCTTGAGGGTTGCAGTTATTGGCGCGGGAAAGATGGGTCGATGGTTCACACGATTCTTCAAGGATGAAGGCTACTCTGTAGTTGTTTCCAGCAGAACCCGAAGTAAAGCAGAGGCGTTAGGGGACGAGTTCGGCGCTGAAGTAGCAGACAGCAATGTGGAGGCTGTTCAAGAGGCTGATTGGATTCTGTTGTGCGTGTCCTTGGAGGGCTTGGAGCCTGTTCTGAAGGAGATTGGCTCTCACGTTCGGGCGGGTCAGGCTGTCATGGACATCGGCTCCATCAAAGAGATTCCCGTACAGTTGCTGCACAAATACGTTGAGAATGGCGTTACGTTGGGGACTCACCCTGTTTTTGGTCCCGGAGCCAAAGGTGTTGGGGGACAAAATTTTGTTCTTACTCCCGTAGACGAGGAGGAGAGAAGTTTCGCTGCGGAGTTTAAGGGCTGGTTGGAGAAGCGGGGCGCGGAGGTGGCGGTTCTGTCTCCTAGGCGGCATGATGAGTTGATGTCGCTGGTTTTGGGTTTTCCTCATTTTGTTGGTTTGGTTGCCGGCGACGCTTTGGTGAACCGTTCGGATTTTGTTGACGCGAAGCGGGTGGGTGGAGCCAGTTATAAGCTGTTGTTGACTTTGGCTGGGGCTGTTGCTGCTGAGGAGCCTGTTTTCTATTCTAATCTTCACATGAGTTTGCCTGAGATGGAGCAGATTGAGGGCTTGTTCTTGAGTAAGGTTGAGGAGTGGCTCAAGTTGGTTAAAACTAAGGATTGTGAGGGTTTTGGTCGCAAAATGGAGGATGTTAAGAAGCGGTTACAGGAACTGGACCCTGATTTTGAGCGGTATTACATGCTTATGTATCGGCTTCTGGGCTCTTCCTAGAGGTTGATGTTGGGTTTTTGGGCTGCCTTGTAGGAGCCTAGGATTTTAACGAATACTGTTTTGTCTCTGATGCTGTTCAGGGCTTGCTGGCATTTGGTTTCTGTTCTGTGTCCCTCAAAGTCTAGATAGAAGTGGTATTCCCATGGCGTGCTCTTGGTGGGTCTGGACTCTATCTTGGTCAGGTTTATGTTTCTGTCAGCAAACTCCTTCAACACATGGTATAGGACTCCGGGCACGGATTTAGCTGCAAAAATTATGGAAGTTTTGTCCTGTCCAGAGTACGGTGAGTCCTTTTTGTCTAGAACAAAGAATCTGGTGGAGTTGTTTTTGATGTCCTCTATCTCCTTTTCCAGTATGGTCATGTCATAGATTTGTGCGGCTCTTTCGCTGGCTATGGCTGCGGCGTCCATCATGTTTTCTTCCTTAATCATCTTTACGCTGCCTGCAGTGTCGAACGTGGAGATTGCCCTGAGCTTATGCCCTTCCAAGAACTTTCTGCATTGAGCTAACGCTTGGGGATGACTGTAAACTGTTTCGATTTGGTCCAGTTTGGTGCCTTTGTGTGCTATGAGGCAGTGACTGATCCTGATGATTATCTCACCGCAGACCTTCAGGTCATACTCCAAAAACAGATCGTAGGTGCGGTTTACGCTGCCCTCGATGGAATTTTCGATGGGAACAACCCCATAGTCCACGTCTCCGGCTTTGACGCTCTCGAAAACATCATCAAAGATTTTGCAGGGCTTCACCTCAACAGATTGACCAAAAAAACTGTAAACTGCCATCTCACTATAAGCGCCAAGCTCACCCTGAAAAGCAACCCTCAACACAAACTCACCACTTTACTAATCCAATATCTCACATGAACCCCAAAATAAAACCCTTTACCATGAAAACTAGTGTGAAAACTTCAGTAAACTCCATCTTTTCAAAAATAGCGTTAAATTTTAACCCCAAACCCAAACAGTAACTCTTAATTGGTTTCAAATCATTCACTCTTTTAGTGATTTGTATGGAGCTTCCTGACTATGTTTCAGTTCGTGAGGTGCAAAGAGTTTGTGCTGAACTCAAAATTAGAGACTGGACTTCACTAAAAAAAGCTGAAGTGTTGCCAGAAGAAGCGGAAACGATATTGGCTGAGCTTGAAACCAAAGGAATGAAAATCAAACTAGAAGATTTTCAGCTTGGACTTGAAGTTGAACTTGAGCACGGTATCCGTTTTCCTGAGGCTAATGTTACGAATAACCATCCGATATTGACAGGAAAAATCGTGTTGGCACATTTCAAAGAATCACTGGATTATTACCAGCGTTTAGAAGTGGCTGAAATCGAAGGCGACCTTCTGAAAGCACTTGTTAGTAAAAACCATACGAAAGTTGCAGCTCTTTATGAAAAACTTCTGAAAGCAAAGTTGGAATTAAGTCAAGTAGAAGCAAACAGTCTCTAATCAAAGTTAAAACCGTTCTTGGTTTTCTGCACAGCGAACAGTATGGAAAACCTAGTCTTGTCTGTGACGTGATGGAGCTTTACCGATTCCTGATAGATGATTTCTTGATTCAGAATTACAGGGGAATAAGTAAGAGCCGTTTTGTAACCAAAAAGGAGTCAATGACGAGAAAGAAGGTCGGCAAACGAGAATACCTAAACGATATTGATTCAAAAAAGCTAATGCGACAACTAAATCAACTGTTCGAGACTGAGGTAGAGATTCCCCGAATAAGACACGGCAACAAACAAACTCTTGATACCTTGATA
>CAYVVO010000273.1:0-5257 GCA_964455275.1 uncultured Candidatus Bathyarchaeia archaeon
CGACGATAACAGTCTTTTTCTGGGCGTTCAATTGCAGAATGAATTGCTGCAGTTTCTCTTTCTGATGCTGATCTTGACCGATGGTTGGCTCGTCCAGAATGATTATCTGAGGGTCCCAAGCTAGAATCGAAGCTAAAGCAACCCGTTTTCTTTCTCCGCCGCTGAGCATGAATGGAGAGGTCTTCCGATACTGAGTTATGTCTAAAAGGTTTAGAGCCCAGTCAACCTGCTTTTTTATGACTGCTTCTTCAAAACCGAAGTTTTTTAGGGCAAAGGCAATCTCGTCCTCCACGGTTTCGCTGAATAGTTGGTGATCTGGATTCTGAAAAACGAAACCAACGTTCCGAGACAGTTTAGCCACGCTCACATCTCGGGTGCTCACGCCGTCCACTAGTACTTCGCCCTTGGTTGGCTTCAAAAGCCCGTTGAAGTGCTTCACCAGAGTGGTTTTTCCTGCTCCGTTCTGTCCCATAACAGCCAAGAATTCTCCGTCACCGATGGTGAGGTTGATTCCCTTCAGGGCTTCGAGTCCGGTGGGATAGGCAAAATGTAAGTCTTTGGCTTCAATCATGTTTCAGTGCCTCCCGCAGGAGATTCGCTGCCTCTTCTGTGGTCACTGGAGCAGTTTTCAGGCGTATTCCATTTTGTTTGAGATGCTGATACAGTTTTGTTGCTTTGGGGATGCCCACACCAATCAGCCGGGCTTCTTCGGAGGTGAAGATTTCTCTGGGAGTGCCATTTAAGACCACCCTGCCTTCATCCATGACGATAACGTTATTGGCGTATTTCGCGGCTAGGTCCAGCCGATGCTCAACCAGAATAAGGGTGATGCCCAGTTTTTTGTTTAATTCGCTGATTACCTCAAAGATTTTTTGGGCGCCTACAGGATCAAGAAAGGATGTAGGCTCATCCAGTATCATGATGTCAGGTTGCATTGCCAGCACAGAGGCTATGGCGACCCGCTGCTGTTGCCCACCTGAAAGCTCATGGGGAGGTCTTTCGCTGAGCTCGGTTATTCCTGCCATTTGGAGTGCCCAATCAACCCGTTTTCTCATTTCGTCTCGGGGCATGGCGAAGTTTTCTAGACCGAAGGCTACGTCCTTTTCAACTGATAGGGCGAAGAGCTGGTTTTCGGGGTTCTGGAAAACAAGTCCCACGTGGCGGGCGAGCTCATGGATTTTGTGATCTGCTACGTTGAGACCAGCGACCTCGATTTTTCCTTCCAGGTTTCCGTTGTAGAAGTGGGGTATGAGACCGTTGAAGCATCGGCAGAGAGTTGTTTTTCCGCAGCCGCTGGGGCCTGTTAAGATGACGAAGTCTCCTTTGTTTATGGCTATGGATACCTCTTTGATGGATGGTTTTGTTGCCCCCGGATAAGTGTATGTTAGGTCTGTGGTCTCGATTATAGCCAATGTTTTGTTCGCCAACATATCGCAACTTTTTCAAATCATTTAAGAGTAGCTACCCAAAAAAGGGTTATTTCAAACGTTTTTCCAAAATTTTCTCACAAAACTTGAGGCAATCCTCCACATCCCCAACACCATTCGCCCCAGCCGCAACCGAGTGCCCCCCACCCATGCCGCCCAGAAACTCGCCCAAAGGCTTCGCCAAATCGCGACCCATATGGACCCCAGTCTCCGCGTAGAATTCGCGGGAGGCTCTAAAGCTGACTTGAATTTTTTTCTGTTTCTGTCCAGCCACAACGGCAACGTGGGCTCCCAACGCGATGAGCGATCGGCATGCTGAGGCTTGGTAGGCGCTGACATGAGAAAGAGCGATCAGCCAATCATCTATTGTTAAAAGCTTCGTTCGGTTAGCTGCTTTCAGTCGCGCTATACGCTCCGAATGTTCCATGGGTAAGGAGAGAAGGGGGAGGGCTTCTTGGGCGTTTACTCCAGCTTCTACAAGGTCAGCCACAACCTTGAGGGTGTCAGAGGTTGCTATGATGAAATGTCGTGTATCAAAGGCTATTCCCAGAAAGAGGGCTTTCGCCTCGTCTGAGCTGGGTTTAAGTTCCGCCTCCTTGAAGAGGCGATAAACGATCTCGCAGGTGGATGATGACTTCTCGTCTGTCACAGAAAGGGTCGCCCTGCGCTCGGTTTCAGGGTGGCTTGCATGATGATCAACTACAACTAGGGGGCGGTCAGGCTTGATTCGTTCGCTCCACTCATCCAACTGTTGAATGGTGTTTGTGTCCAGCAAAACAATGAGGTCAGCCGTTTCTATGCGTGGGTTGTCCGCAAGTTCTATGGACAGAACATCCATCATGGACTTGGAGAGTCTGCTGGGTCCCGAAGGCGCTGCAATCTCTGTTTCCAAGTTGGGTCTCAGACGTTTCAGCAGTCCCTTGAAGGCATAAGCGGCGCCGATGGCATCTGGGTCTGCGTTGTGGTGACATAACAGAACAGCCAGCTTGGCGTCCAGTTTGTCTATTAGGGCTACTATTTCTTGGATTTGCACGTGAGTTCCCTCAAGTATTCTTCAATGTTGGCGAAGGCTCGTTTTGTTGCTTCTTTTGTCAGCGCTTCCACATCGAAGTCTTTCATGAGGGGGGATAGAACAACTGTCACATCAACGTTTGCGGTTACTGGTTTTGTTCCTTCAGCGTCCACTGTTACGTCGAGGGTGACTATTCTGCTGGTGGAGACTTTGTATAGGACGTAGTCTCTGGCAGCCTGCTCCGCCCTTTCACATAGCTCCGCAACTTGTTCAAGATTAAGTTCAGGGATTCCTATTTCTTCCAAGCGAGTTTCATCCTCAGGAGGAGCCTGATACTGGACGCAAGTCCTGCTGCAGCTTTTCCTGTAGGTCCTTCGCTTGGGTTCTGAGGCGCTCTTCCTGTTTGGTTAGAACGTCAACCCTCATCTTCAAGAGTTCTTTCCGTTCAGTTAACTCTGCGGTAACCTTGTCTTTTTTTGACTTGACAAGAAGTGCGCCGATGGACTTGTAGATCACCGCGGTTTCTTTCATCTTCTCTAACTCGCTTTCCGCATGTTCAACCTCGCTGAGTTGCATTTCAAGCTGCTGTTTCTGAGCCATCACTCCTTGCAGAGTTTGCTGTAATTGCTGAAGCCTTAGCAGCCGTTGCTGAATCTGGGGTGGAAGTCTGGAAATATCTCCGCTCATCTTATACTCCTCAAACCTTTCTCTGAATTCTTCAGCTTAAATAACTTGGCGTATATTAAGCATTTTCACTGTAATTAGAGCTGGATTCAAGAGGCGACCAGAATTATTCCGTGAATTTTTGCAGGTTCATTGCCACGCCAATCAACCGCAGATAGGAGTTCATTGCGGCTCTCAGTGCCGAGGTGTCTTTTGCCCTGAACTCGAGAATCAAATTTTGTTCTTCGGTTTTCAGGTGAACTTTTGAGCGGGGAGTAGATGAAGTCTCGGTTTCGGGCTTCAGCGCCTGCAGAACTGCCTGCAACTGTTTTTTGGAAGAGAAATTCAGGCGGACAACAGCTTGAGCCTTCATGAGGGGACTTCCCAAATCAGCTTTGACAGGGTGGCTCTGGGTCCTATTTCAACCATTCGTTGAAGGCGCATAAAGGTGATTTGGATGTGCCGTGAAGAGTCAAACGAAAAGTGCATTGAGGCGCCATATTTCCGAGATGCTTCATCCACAGACAATACAGGCAAACTGAAATACTGCGACAGACGCCCAGCTATTCTTTCCAGTTCAGCAGAATCTTCAGGCTCAAATGTAATTGCAGAGGATCGAGTACGTCTTGTCACTTCCTTGAATTCTCTTCGAAGACGAATCCCACTTATCAGCATAAGCGGAGAAACAGAGGTTAGTCCGGTTGAAGATATCCTGAAAAGATTGATTTTTCCGGGTCCCCCACGCCACCGATCAACCACAACTACACGATCTGCCTCAAGCTCAATCGCCTTTTCAGCCACGCCATCCAGACTCATTTTCCCACGGTTAACTCGCGTAACATCAGGAATGGAATTAGCTAAATCCCGACAGAATGTCCGTATCCTTCCAGTTGGTCTCCGAGAGGTAGTCAACAATACCAAAGCCAGCCACCTCACCTAAGAACGGTGACCCGAAAAGCCTTCGCCCTGCTGTTTTCACTCAGGCTTCTGAAGAGGACAAACTCTTCACTTGACGCTTCGCCACAACCCCGAGTTTCGTGACTGGCGTGTAGGCGCCGCCAGCGAAGGTGAGACCACATTTTCTGCACTTCCAGACGCCCACGCTCTCTCTTTTAACTGCAACAGAACTGCATTGTGGACACTTGTGGGTTTTCTTGGCTTCTGTGGCTACTTTTACGTAGCGTTTTCTAAGTGTTGCGCCGTAGCGGGTTCCAAGCCCTCTAGCCATACCCACTTTCTTTGTTTTTCTTCCCATCAGCCTTTAACCACGATTTTTCTCAGTTCCTCAGTCTTTTTTAGGGCAATCTTGGCGGCTTCAGATATCTCCTCTTTGGTGAAGTAGCCGGAACCGCCGCCCTTCTGTATGGCGCAGATTTTTCCGTCTTTGTCCATAGTCATCGTCAATCGTGCATCCATAACCTCTTCTTCATCCAGCCCAGTGTCCAATACGAGTTTATCGCCGATCTTAGCAAATGTAACAGATATGGGATAGTTAACTATCGGAAGAGGAGTATAACCTGGCTTCTTCACAATCTTACCGTCTTCCACCTCATATTTGAACATCTTAGTGTTTACCAGAGCTGCCAACGCTGCCATAGTCGAAGCGTCTATAAGATTTCCGTCATGGTTGAGAATGTAAACGTCCACGAAAACTACGAAGACCAGTTTACCTGGCTCAACACAAAGCTTCTCCAAATCTATAGACTTTGACTCCCTTATGCCCCTATCCACTACCCGAGCCAATTCAACTGCGTTCTCGCCGGGTGGTCCAGGTTCAAAATATGGAGACGCAAGGGGCACAAGTTCAGCATTAACTGTGAGAACACCCTTGTCGGGCATGTCTGAGAATGGAGTTCCAGTTGCGATTTTAACGCCCACCATGACGTCAGTTTTGCCTAGGCGCACTCGGGCGGAGCCTTCAGCGCGTTCGATCACTCCTGAATCCACTTCGATTTTTCGGTAGTCTGTTGGTTCTCGTTCATCCGCTCTTTTTCCGTTCGCCAAAAGTTCAACTATTCGTTTCTTCTTGATGCGAACAACAATTGGTGAGTTCATTCTTCTTTAGCCTCCTCAGCAGCAACATACTTCAATTTTAACGCCTCCTTTTGAAGGGCATAAATCTGTTTGCAGCCGTCAATAGCCATGCTAATGGCAT
>CAYVVO010000274.1:0-2387 GCA_964455275.1 uncultured Candidatus Bathyarchaeia archaeon
ATGAGAAAGCGCACGTGGATGCTAACAATCCTCATTACACTTATTCTATTGTCGTTATGCAGTGTGCCAGAAATCCCGAATGTCAGCGCTGATTCCAGCACCAACGACTGGCCCATGTTTCGTTATGATTTAAACCACACCGGCTATACAGATGGTGATGGTCCAACTGATTCCTTCAAATTTCTGTGGAACTTCACAGCGGGGGCTGCAGTGTGGTCCTCTCCCGCAGTCGTTGACGGATATGTTTTTGTGGGTTGTAGGGACGGCAATGTTCTTTGTCTGATGGCTTCCACTGGTTTAGGGTTGTGGGGGTATCAGATAGGGAGCGTTGTTGAGTATTCGTCGCCTGCTGTTGCTGACGGTTTTGTCTACATCTGTTCGTTTGATGGCTACGTCAACTGTGTGGATGTTGTTTATGGAATGCCTGTTTGGAGGTCTAAAATTGGAGGTGCATCGTGGTCTTCTCCTGCCGTTGTAGGCGGGCGTGTCTACGTAGGTTCCTCTGACCACAATGTGTACTGCCTTAACGGTTCAGACGGAGCTAAAATATGGAATTACTCAACCTTGGACATGGTGCAGTCCTCACCGGCTGTTTCAGATGGCGTTGTATACGTGGGCTCTGCCGACAACTATGTTTACGCCCTTAATGCATCTACAGGCAAAAAAATATGGAGCAGCCGCACTAGAACCGTCATCACCTCCTCGCCTACCGTATACAATGGTTACGTTTACATAGGCTCCAACGACGGCTGTGTTTATGCTTTCGATGCATCCACGGGCGACCGCCTTTGGAAATATCAAACGGCAAACTCGGTGACGTCTTCTCCTGCCGTCGCTTATGGATGTGTTTTTGTAGGTTCCGAGGACAACAATGTTTATTGCCTGAATGCTTCAACGGGCAAGAAAATCTGGCAAAGCCCCACAGGGTATTGGGTCTGGTCTTCGCCTGCGGTTGCAAACGGCAACGTGTATGTAGGCTCTGAAGACTACTGCATTTACTGTCTTAATGCTTCTACAGGGGCAAAGAAATGGAGTTATGCAACTGAAAATGCTGTGTATTCGTCCCCTGCCATTGCTAACAATGTCTTGTACATTGGTTCATGCGACTTTCGAGTCTACGCCTTGGAGTTATGCAATTCAACAGTTGAACACTTCCCCTCAACTTCAAACAATCCATCAACGTGGACCAAATTGGTGTTTGACTTAGCTGCTTCTGTAATCGGAGCTGTGCTCATTTTTGAAATTGTGCTCTCTGTTTACTTGTTCACTCGGTCTAGGAAAAACGTTGAAGCAAAAAACGCCACAGATCAAAACGTGCGTTGGTTTTCAAAACATGCCGATGCCCTTTCTGTTATTGCGGTTCTGGTGTTTTCGACAGGGTTTTTCATTAATCTAGGTAGCGGTCCTCTATGGGGTGCCGATGAGCAAACGTACTCTCAATGGGCATACCATATGATTAAAACTGGAGATTATCTGACCCCGTGGGCTTTTGGCGACTCGGCAATCTGGATAGGTAAGCCTCCGCTCGTCATGTGGCTGATGTCTCTTTCATACCAAGTCTTCGGCGTCAACAACTTTGCCACAAGGTTTTGGAGTCCTGTATTCGGTACCTGTTCCTTAATTCTTGTTTTCTATTTAGGAAAAAAACTTTTTAACCGACACGTAGGGCTCATATCGGCGCTAGTTTTAGGTACGTTTGCAACCTTCTATTCGTTTGCAAGACACGCAATGACTGATATGCCCCTTGTTTTCTTCAGTTTGGCTAGCATATACTTTCTGCTTTTAAGCGAAAAAAACAAAAATTCTAACCGGTATGCGGCTTTGAGCGGTCTGTTTTTCGGCTTGGCATTCATGACAAAGCAGGTTCAGGCTTTATTGATTCCAGTAATCGCCTTTGCTTATCTTGCTACGACACAAAGAAGCATTAAATTTCTTTTCACGAAATGGTTCACTCTGTTTTGGGGCGTTGCACTTCTGGTTTTTGCGCCCTGGCTGATTTACATGAATAGCCGCTTTGGGGCAGAGTTTTGGCAGTGGTTTTTCGTTTACGGTGTGATCAGGCGAACCGTTGTTCCTCTGGAGGGTCACGTTGGAAGTTACCTCCTCTATTTTAGCTACCTAATCAGCAACGAAAATTTGCTCTGGACAATCATCCTGCCATTTGCAGCTGGGCTTTGCGTGTACAATTATGTTGTTAAACACACAAAACAAGACCTGTTGCTCCTTGAATGGATGGTAATTGTGCTGGCGATTTTAACTTTTGTCCAGACAAAAATCTACTGGTACATCCTACCAGTTCTTCCAGCTTTCGCTATTGCCATAGGCAATCTTCTATATCTATTCTTCAAGAAAATTCAGGCGCGCATGAGTAAGAGAGAATGTGACCG
>CAYVVO010000275.1:0-4234 GCA_964455275.1 uncultured Candidatus Bathyarchaeia archaeon
GTTTTGATGATTTGCACCTATGGAGACAAAGCAGACGTAAAAGCCGACACCACATACAAGCTCCCCTCCATAATCCTCATCGACGACAAAGGAAGAATGAACAAAAACGCAGGAAAATACGCTGGACTGACAGCAAAAGAGGCAAAAAAGGCTGTAGTCACAGACCTAGAAAAAGAGGGACTACTGGAAAAAACTGAGCCTCTTAGTCAGGAAGTCGGAACCTGCTGGAGATGCAAAAACCCCATAGAAATTCTGGAACATGAACAGTGGTTCATGAAAACCCGCATCTTCACGGAGCAGGTCAAAAAGAACACTCTAGAGGTTACTTGGTATCCCGACTACATGAAGAAGCGCATGATAGACTGGGCAAACTCGTTAGACTGGGACTGGGTGGTCTCCCGCCAACGAATCTTCGCCACACCAATCCCAATATGGTACTGCAAAAAATGCGGAGAAATCATCCTAGCGGAACCAGAATGGGTTCCCATAGACCCAAGAACAGAAGACCCCAAAATCGACCGCTGCCCAAAATGCGGCTCCACAAAATTTGTTCCAGAAACAGACGTGCTGGACACATGGTTCGACTCCTCCATAACCTGCGCCGTCCACGCAGGATGGCCAGACAACAAAAACTGGCACAAACTGTATCCCGCTGATATGCATCCCTCAGGCTACGACATCATCCGCACATGGGCATACTACCTTATGGTCCGCAGCCTCGCCCTCTTCGACCAGAAACCCTACAAAAGCGTCCTCATCAACGGCATGGTCCTAGGAACAGACGGCAGAAAAATGAGCAAATCCCTCGGCAACTTCGTAGCCACCCCCGACGTCTTCCAAAAATACGGAGCAGACGCTCCCAGACAATGGGCTGCAGGCGGCGGAGCCACAGGCTCAGACATCCCATTCAGATGGGAAGACGTGGAATACGCATGGAGATATCTCAGAAAACTCTGGAACGCATCCCGATTTGCAGGAATGCACCTCAAAGACTACAACCCAAACCATAAACCAGCAAAGCTAGAGCTTATCGACCGCTGGTTACTCAGCAAAATGGAGCGGGTTACCCAAAAGATAACTGAAGCTTTGGAGAACTGCCAATTTAACGTAGCCACTGACGAAATCAGAAAATTCACTTGGCACAGCTTCTGCGACAACTACATCGAAGCCGTGAAACACAGGCTCTACCAGCCTGAAACGTATGGCGAGGAAAAGAGAGCGGCTGCCCAGTACACCCTCTACACTGCGATTTACCGAATACTGCAGCTTCTCGCCCCCATTTCTCCGCACATCGCTGAAGAGCTATACCAGATAATGTATGCGGACGACAAACAGCACCCAAGCATCCACGTCTCAGAGTGGCCTACAGTAAACAAGGCTCTGATTGATGAAGAAATTGAGAAACGAGGCGATGAAATTGTTTTGGCTATGGGAGAAGTCCGCAGAGACAAAGCCGAAAACCAAAAACCGTTAAATGAACCGATTGCGAAGCTGACTTTTTACTCTCTAAATAACAAAGAATCATTGGATGTATTGTTAAGTGCAGAAGAAGACCTTCGGGGAACCCTCAAAATAGACCAAATTGACGCTAAATTAGGTGAAAGAAAAGGGCGAGAAGTTCAAGGCTGCATAGACGTTTATTTTGTTGCAGAGTATTAATTCGAAGGCTTGTAGCGAAGAATTGCAGCGATTCCGCCAAACGATTTTTTCAGCATCTGCCCCTCCTCGGTTTCGCCGGACAAGATTTCCGCACTCGTTCCCGTCTCCTCAGCCAACTCAGCTAACTCGTCGATAAGCTCTTGCACTTCCTTCACTGCGAGGGTTGGAACACCGCATTTCGGACATGCGTTACCGCTTATGCTCTGCTCATACTCTGGAGCTTCATGCATCTTCATGGTCTCATGTTTGATGTAGTCGCAGGAACTGCATTTCACGGTGACCCGAACAAATTCGATGTCCTCGGAAAGCAGAAGAGTGTCCACGATTCCCGTCTTCAGGTGTTCTCGCACCTCATTCTCGCCGTATGTGGCTAACCCCGTGTCCTGCCCTATTTCGCGGAGAAACTTCTGCATGATCTTCTTTTCTTCAACATAACGTATGCGACGCAGGATATCCTCAGACTTTTCCACAGCCTCATCTACTCCCTGTTCAGTAACATAGGAGGTGTCGATGGTGGCTACAATCTTCTCCTTCAGTGTATAATGGAGATAGTTTCCCTTCTCGAAATCAAATTTGGTGGGTCCAGGTCCCCCCAAAATTAGGCTCTTAAGGTTTTCAATGGGAAGAAAGATTTCGTTGGCGTGTTCTCCCACGCGCTTGAAGTAATCCTGCATCTTCGCTTCTCTTTGTCGGTCAAACCTTCTGGCAGACTGTCCCCCTGCCCGGAACTTTCCCGGAACCCCGGAAGTGATCTGTTTCACTGTGTCGAGATGTTTTCCTCGAAGTGTAGCAAAGGCTGCGCCTGAGGCATCTAACACGATTACACCGTATGTTTCTTTTTCTTTCAAGAACTCTTGGAGGTGCTCAGTGTGGAATTTGGCGTCGCAGCGGTAAAGGTAGACCTGAATGGGTTCTGGCGGGGATATAACGTAGGTTTCGATTTTTTCGCTTCCGGGACCGTTCTGGGGGATGGCTCCGCAGAAGACCACCAAACCGTTTTCCGGCACCTTCTTGAAGAGTTTTACTCGTTGCGTAACCTTGGTTATGGCGTCCTGAACGTTTTTTCTGGTTGTTGTAGATTTTATGTTTGAGGCTGTTCCGTACTCGTTGTTGAGCATGGAGACCACTTCGCTGACTTGGCGCCCAGGCGGCACATAAAGGGAGACAAGCTCTGTTCCTCTGCCTTCTCTGGCGGCTAGTCTCTCTAGATTCCGTTTCAGGCGAAACCGCAGAAGAGAATCTTGTTTGGTGCTCAACGTTCATTACGCTCTTTGAATGTAGAGCTTAACAACGTGACATAACTGATAAAAGTTATCTTTTGGTTCTGCAGACTGGTTGAAGTCTTGTTTGTGTTCCTTAACCTTTTGGGTTTGGGGGTTGGAGGGCAAGATTATTCAAATCGAACGGTGCTATCTGTGTGGATAGAAACGGAATCATGTGATGTTTAGGTGGGAGAAGTAGGCTGCTAGCTCAAAGACTGGTGTTTGTTGGACACATCTCTGTTGACAAAGTCGAGAACGCCAACGGCGCTCGGACACAGCCGGGAGGAGCAGCCCTATACGCGGCAATGGCAGCCAGAACCCTGTCCTCAAATGTCGCTTTGATTTCAGCCACCGGAAAAGACAACCAATTCCTTAACGTTCTGAATCTACTGCCCTACAGGGACGTGAAAATCTATGACGCACCCTCCACACGGTTCCACATCAGGTATGACCGTCGCTGGGAAGCCCATTACCTCAGAGCGGATCATGGCGCTGGCTCCAGAATAACGTCCCGCAGAATCTCAGACCGGTGGCTTAGGCACAAGAGCATATTCCACATTTCGCCTATGCAGCCTTCAAAGGTTGCCAGAATATTAGATAAGATAAAGCAGAAGTCTCCGGAGACCAAAGTTTCGGTTAACACGTGGATAGACTATGTCAAAGAAGGGCGAAGAAACAGGAGAATCCTAAAGGACATTGCTTTGAAGGCGGACTTTTTCATTTTAAGCGACACGGAAGCTAAAGCGTTAGCCCAGACGGATTCGATCTCTTCTGCTGTTAGACTTCTCAAAGCCAAAACGCTGATTGTCACCTTAGGAAGCTTGGGTGCCATAATAAGCGGAGAAAATGTGGACATGCAGATGGTTCCCGCCTTGAATCTGTCCCCAGACAAGATTGTTGACACTACAGGAGCCGGAGACGTTTGGTGTGGAGCCTTTCTAGCCACATACAATCTCACCGAAGATTTCGGCAAGTCAGTGAGTGCCGCATCCACCATTTCCAGCATTAAATGTTCAGACTGGGGATTCCAGAGCCTCATAAATCTGCGCTTCAAGGAACCCAACGATGTGATAGAGTTTGTTATGGGGCTGAAGGATGGGGGCATCCAAAAAAGGATGCTTGATTACATGAAAGACTGAGCCCGTCACATAGTTCTTTCTCGTTTCCAGTGGAGCATTGAAAAAGGCTGTGAAACCTGAAGACATGCCAAAAAAGAAACATTATTTAGGATATCTTGCCGCATTAGGTGTGGAGAAGATTGTATGCCTATGGCTTATGTGCTGATCAACACGGAACCGAAACACATGGAGAGC
>CAYVVO010000276.1:0-4682 GCA_964455275.1 uncultured Candidatus Bathyarchaeia archaeon
GACCAACAAGCCATAGTTTATGATGTGCAATACTTGGGAGAACAAAATGCCAAAATAGAATACGCCTTAAGCAGCACAGAACTCAAGCCAAACGAGGTCGTTCTCGATCTAGGATGCGGAACAGGATTTCTCTTCCAACACATCAACAAATCAATCAGGCTCCTCGTGGGCTTAGACATCTCCTCAAATGTTCTTCAAGAAGCAAAGAAGCGCACCAAAAACCTGCCCAATATAGCTCTAGTTCGCGCAGACGCGGACAACACGCCCTTCCCTGACTGCACCTTTGACAGAGTCTTCGCCATAACTCTGCTGCAAAACATGCCGGACCCACTGAAAACCATCTCAGAAATGAAGCGAATAGGCAAACCCCAAGCCATATTTGCTGTAACTGGGCTGAAAAAGAAGTTCACGCAAGAAGGCTTCATCAATCTTCTCAAGGCGGCACGGCTGAAAGTTTCAGTTTTGGAGGCAAATCAGCAGCTGAAAGGGCATATTGCAGTGTGCACAAACGCCGAACAAGATGTGTAAAATCGGGTCTTTTTCGATTAATCAACAGAAAAACGGGAACAAAACACTCTAACGGTTTGCAATCACTTATTGTTTGTATTCTAAGATGATGTCTCCCACGTTGACCCCTATGTCTGACGCGATGATGGGACATTTAACCATAAGCATGAAGAATAATCCGTTATGTTCGCTTAAGCCCTCGTAGTTTCCCTGACCCTTAGAAACGACAAGGTCATGCTCCCTTATCCACTTCTTCACCGTTTGGGAGCTTCTCGCTGGACCCGTTCCCGCCTCACCGTTGCTCATAGTCAAGAATTCACTGTTCGGTAACTTGTCGAGACCCATGTAAACTGCGTCCTCCAATGTTGCATCATTTATGATTGGTCCTCCCTTTACCACAAAATCTATTTTTTCAAGCTTCTTCGTTTCAAGAAAGGTTTCTACAAGGAGCTTATCTAACCCTATCTCTCCAGCGTTGTCAACGAAAAAGAGGAGCGTCTCTGCGTCTTCCAGTTTCTCCTTGAGCTTCTCATAATCGTCGATGGCAAACCGTTTTTTCAGGACTTCTCTGATTGTCTCTTCTAGGTTAAATTGTTGTGGCACCCCAAAGTCTATGATGTTTCCTGCTATTGCAAGCCTAACAGCTGTTCTAAGTGGGTCCCTGCTCTGGTTAACCTTCTCTTTGAGTTCAGGATAGAGTTTCAAAACTGAATCGTTGCTTTCCCTCTTAACTTCTTTATATGGGTCTTTTTCGTTTGTAATCCTCTTCACTATGCTGTGAACTTGATGAGCTAACTCGGGCGGAGTTGAGTCCCAATTTGACTCCAAAAGCTTTTTCGCAACTTCCCTTAGCACCCTCTCATGAAGTTTCTCATCATCGCTTATGAAACGCACAGCCTGCAGCGCCTGCTTCTGGAAGCACGGAATACAGTCAAGGTTCAGCTTCATTGTTTGCAGCTCCTTCTGATACTACATGGAACAGCAATTTAATGTATCTTTCACATGTGCTGCGCCATCAATTACTGTTATATGAAGGCTAACCAAACTCAATTTAGAGATGAGTGGGAATGGTTGATTTGGCAGAAAAAGTTGTTCTGAAGCCTATTGGTGTTATTCACACAGACGCTTCTGACAGTCAGATAAAAGCGGAAAACGGAGAAGTTGAAGCAGTTGTGGAGATATTTCCCGAGTTTGAAGAGGCGCTGGAAGGTCTGGATGGTTACTCTCACCTGTTCATCATATCTTACCTGCACAAGCTGCGACCTGACCAGATCGGATTTCTGAAAGTTAAACCTAAACGAGCCACACGAAGAGGCTTCAGGCTAGAAGAGCTTCCCACCCTCGGAGTTTTTGCTTTAGATTCCCCCACCCGCCCGAACCCCATAGGACTCACCCTTGTACGCCTGCACAAAATAGACCACAGAAATCTTTCAGTCACCGGAATCGACCTGTTTGACGGCACGCCAGTCATCGACATCAAAGCATATCAACCCGATTATGAGGCAAAACAGTATTCCATGCCTGAATGGTACCACAAAATCATGAACAGAAACGGGCATGTTTAAAGAAACAGAAGTTAACAATCAGTTATGTGTGATTGTACCCAAAAACCTAAAAACCACCCACAGAGTAACCAAATTAGTAAATTAGATGAAAAGGAGACTGGAAAATGAGTGGTAGAGGAAGAGGATTTGGAAGAGGAAGAGGCGGACAAAGACAGGGCATCGGCGGACCATCTTCTTGTAGTTGTCCAAAGTGCGGATACACTGTTGCGCATACTCGTGGAACACCATGCGCCAGTATGACCTGCCCCAAGTGTGGTTCAAGATTAGTGGGTTCAGCGTAACCGTTCTACTTGAATCTCCAATGGTTTGCTGAGGTTTTTCTGTTTCGTTAGAGCTGAAGAGAAACATTTCAAAAAGCATTTTTTGCCGATTAACTACCCTTTTATCTAAAACGTTTTACACACATATTGTAGATGAAACTGATGAGCAGAGACGCCTACAGAGACATCATCCAGCAGCTAATGGAGATGCCTAACCCCACAAAAAGGGACTTAGACTCGCTTAAGATGAAGGCTGCCAGAAAACACGGCTTAGGAAAGGTCCCCTCCAACTCGGAGATAATACAGCACCTTAAACCAGAAGAAACCGCCAAACTGCTCCCAATCCTCCGAAGAAAGACCGTTCGCACCATCTCCGGGGTAACCGTAGTGGCAGTGATGACGAAGCCCTCGCCTTGCCCAAAAGAGGAGCCCTGCGCCTACTGTCCCGGCGGACCAACCGAAGGCGTTCCGCAAAGCTACACTGGTCACGAACCCGCTGCCCTAAGAGGGGCACAAAACAGTTACAGCCCATATGCGCAGGTTAGAACCCGCATCGAGCAACTGAAGGCTATAGGACACAAGGTTGACAAGGTGGAGCTCATCATTATGGGCGGAACCTTCCCCAGCACGCCCCCAGAATATCAGGAAGATTTTGTTAAACAATGCTTGGACGCCATAACAGAAACCAAGACCAGTTCTTTGGATGAGGCGAAAAAGGTGGCGGAGACCAGCCTAATCCGCAACGTCGGAATCACCGTGGAGACTAGACCTGACTGGGCTAAAGAGGAGCATGTTGACATGATGCTTTCTATGGGTGTAACCCGGGTGGAGGTGGGGGTCCAGAACGTTTACGATGACATTTACGTGGCGGTTAACAGGGGTCACCGCGTAGAGGATGTCGTGGAAGCCACGCGCATAATGAAGGATGCGGGGTTGAAGGTGGTTTATCATCTTATGCCCGGTTTGCCCGGGTCAAGCTTCGAACGTGACCTAGAGGGCTTCAGGGAAATCTTTACTAACTCTCAGTTTAAGCCGGATATGATCAAACTTTATCCCTGTCTGGTTATTAAGGGAACAAAAGTTTATGATTGGTGGAAGAAGGGAGAGTATAACCCTTACACTACAGATGAGGCGGCTCAGCTAATCGCGGAAGTGAAGAAGTTTGTTCCTCCTTGGGTCAGAATCATGAGAGTTCAGCGGGACATACCAGCCAAGTTGATTGAGGCGGGAGTGAAACTGAGCAACCTCAGGCAAATCGCTTTAGAGAAACTGAAGGCGGAAGGAGGCAGATGCCGATGCATAAGATGCCGGGAAGTGGGGCACAGATGGCTGAAGGACAAGGTGAAGCCTGACCCAGACAAGATTGAAGTCAGAACAGTTACTGAAGAGGCTTCGGGCGGAACTGAACTGTTTATTTCTGCTGAGGACCCAGTTAACGATGTTCTGGTCGGTTATGTCCGTTTGCGGGTTCCCTCAGCAATGGCAAGCAGACCTGAAATAGCCCATGAAAACACGGCGATAATTCGCGAACTCAGGGTTTACGGTCCCTTGGTTCCGGTTGGAAAACATTATGCTGGGGCGTGGCAGCACAAAGGCTATGGACGTGTTCTTTTGTCTGAGGCTGAACGAAATGCCAAGGAAGACTACAATCGGACAAAGATTGTGGTCACAAGTGCCCTGGGAACGAAAGAGTACTACAAACGGTTCGGCTACGACTATGATGGACCATACGTTTCAAAGCAACTCAGCTAAAGCTTTTAATAAACTGGGTTCAACTAAAGAGAAGATGTTTTCAGTAAGCGTACCTGAAGGGATAAACAGAGGAGAAGACGGGTTTGAGTGACGAGTTTCCGGGTTACAGGGGGCAAGCATTAAAGTTTTTGAAGAAGGCGGAAGCCGAAATCGGCGATGTTATCCGCATAACCAAAAACGGGGAAAGCTGGGAGGGCATCCTTATTCCCCGGTCAGAGTTTGGGGACGAAGAGCACATCATACTGAAGTTGAAGAGCGGCTACAACGTGGGAGTCCGCGTTGATTCCACAGCGCAGGTAAAGAAGGTGGGGGAGGGAGCTAAACCAGCCTTCACTCCGCCGCCGCTTCCAAAACATAAGAAAGGATTGCCGAAGGTAGCTATTGTGAGCACTGGGGGCACCATAGCCAGCCGAGTTGACTACAGAACCGGAGGCGTACGCTCAGCTCTTTCTGCCAGCGACCTCTACAGTGTGGTTCCCGAACTCTCAGACATAGCCGTGATAGACACTGAGATTCTGTTCAGCATCTTCAGCGAAAACATCACCGCCAAACACTGGATCGAAACCGCGAAAACCGTTGCCAAACACATCAGAAACGG
>CAYVVO010000277.1:0-1970 GCA_964455275.1 uncultured Candidatus Bathyarchaeia archaeon
CGAGCCTGTCCATGTTCAGCATGCTCGCCTCAGGCTTCTTCGGAAGGACGTCCTTGTGTTTTTTGTAGAATTTCTCGATTGTTGGCTTGATGCAGTCCTCGATCATCTGTTTGTTTGTTCTGTTTTCTAGATGCGGGAAGCCCATCTTGAAGGAGTAATCGATTATGTCCTTTTTTCCGGAGTAGTTGAGGATGATGCTGTCCAAGACTTTCCTGTTCGGTATCTCGGTTATGTTGTATGTGGGCGTGTAGATTTTGGTGTAGTTGATGGTTATCTCCTTCACCTCGCCTTCAACGTCTCCGATCTTCACGTAGTCTCTCACCATGAATGGTCGGGAAATCATGATGTAGAAACCTGCCAAGAAGTTACCTATCGTTTGAGTGGACGCGAAACCTATAGCTGTTCCAGTCAAAGCTCCGCCTGCAAGAAACAAGTCTGTGGGCACCTTGAAGAGGACCATAAGAGCAATTACGCCAGATGCAGCGACAATTATTCTGGCAACTAACTTCAAAATGTTGATCGCATGAGGCTCCATGTTCAACCTTTTTCCATATTGAGCTATTGACCTGCGGATCACCTTGTCGAGAACAAAAGCGACAACAACGATAACTAGGGCTAGACCCGCGAGAACAAGGTTGTCAGTGGTCAGGAAAGCCGGAAACATGATATTCCCCATAATGCAGAAACTGAGACAATACTGTCAAACAAAAACCTTTCGATGTCTCAACGAAAGCAGTACAAGAAAACAAAGTAATAGTTAAGCTGCAAGAAGCTGTAATAATCAGGTGAAAGAGAGACCAGATTATGGCAAAAACTATTCGGGTGAATACTTGGCAGGAATTTAAGGAGTTAGCGCTCGAAAAGAAGCCCAAGAGCGTCGTTTATGTCATCGCCCAGAGCATCCCCGCCAGAAACCATACTGGACTAAAACTCATCTTTCCTGTTGTGGGCGCCCAGTATATCTTCGCTGACTCGGCTAAAGGCGACAAGCTGAGAAGAACAGGAATCCCAGTTCGCACTGGCAAGAAGGGAAACCGCTTCCTCACAGACGAGGATGTGAAAAGTTTCCTCAGAGCAGAACTCAACATAAAAGATCTGCAAATCTTCTCTTACTGGACAGCCTAAAAGCTATTTAACTTGTCAAATATGGCTGAAACAAAAAAAGGGTTGGTTGCCGGGTCTTAACGTCGACCCGACGTGGCGCTTGAGTGTTCTCTGTTGTTCCGTTTTTGGGTTGGAATCAAGTTTGCGGTGTGAACATTGACAGCATTGTTTCGGTGTGAACCACGTTAGGGTGCTGCTCAATCATCTCGTAGATAATCTTTGTCAGCTCCTCGGAACTGTCTGCCTCTACCACTGCGACGGCGTCGAATCTTCCCAGAACCGAGTTAGCCATCGTCACGCCCTTTATCTTCCTCGACCGCACGATCTCCTCTGAAGTTCCGGGTCTCATAGTCAAGAGTACGAAGGCTCTTATCTTTTTGGTGCGGAGATCTTTTGAAGACAACTGTTTTTCTCTCCTTCTTTTAGAACAGCGTGATCGCCGTCTCGGTGTGGACGATGTTCGGGTCCTTTTCTATTACTTTGTACACGAACTCGTTGAGTGTTTCTAGGTCTGGAGCTTCCAAGACAACTATGACGTCGTGCCGTCCGTAAACGGAGTCGGCATGCAGAACATTTTGGAACCGCATTTTTATGCCTTTGACTACGTCTTCAGATGTTCCAGGTCTGGTTTCAATGAGCAAATATGCTTTCATGCTTATTCACCTCTCCCTCATTCTATTTTTTAATAGTCTAGGTATTTCATTATTTCCCACGGAGTGACATAGAGGCAGTACTGGTTCCAGTCGTTGGTCTTGTATTCTATGAAAGCGTCGAATATGTGGCTTCCAAGGGTCTTATGGACTACCTCGTCGCTCTTCATCGCCTCCAAAGCGTCCTTCAGCGTCGTCGGCAACTCCTTAATGCCA
>CAYVVO010000278.1:0-2545 GCA_964455275.1 uncultured Candidatus Bathyarchaeia archaeon
CCTGCCAAGCCGTCTATTTCAACATTGTATGTACCAGCGTTTGTTTCAGTCACTTCAAAGGTTACAGCCTCAGTTGCACCGCCAGCCAAGGCAACATCCTTTGTTTCGCGTACGGCATCATCGATTTTGAGGCTCACGGTATAACTGCCGCTGGCTTCTCCAACATTGGTTACCTTCACCGAGATTTCCACGATTTCATCAGCCATAACAGAGGGGGGATTAACCGTTAACTCGGTTACCTGAAACTCTGCTGGTTTAATGGGTGGAGCATCGGAGCTAACGCGGAAGGAGGTAGACAAATCCCCTAATGCAACCGCGTAGTCGCCCTCAGCATCTTCAGCAACTTCAAATTCTACAGTTGCGGTTTCGTCGCTATCCAACTGGACAACTTTGGTTTCCCGTTTTTCGTCATTTACAAAAAGATTCAGCGAAAACTCGCCAGCCACGTCTCCAATGTTGGTTGCCGTAGCTGAAACGGTTATGGGGTCTCCCATCCTAGCTTCTTTTCGACTGGTTACCAGATTTGTTAACTTTAGTTCAGCTGGTCGGATTGGCGCTTCCGAGGTAACTTTGATTGACGCCACCAGATTCTCTATGGCTACTGTGTGGTTTCCCAATGTTAATACTGCGGCGGTGAAGAATAGCGTTGTAGTTTCTGCCGCTGAAAGCTGAACAGTTACTGTTGTTATCGGAACATCATCTATTGCTAATGCCACTGTATGGTTACCGCTCTGGTCTCCAATGTTAGTTACTTTAACCGATATTTGCGCTGGTTCCCCAACTTGTATCCAATCATAATCAAGAATCAAATCTGTTACTTGAAACTCAGCGGGTTTTGAAATCTGCGACTCCACATAAAAGTAACCGGGAACCACAAAAGCCAGAAGTACCAAATCAGCCAATAAAACCGTTTTAAGTTTAGTTAATCGGAAGCCCAAGACAATCCACTCACAGGAATGATAATTCACCATTCTTTATATAATATGTGCATAATTCAATATTTCGCTCTTAAGCCTTCGCCTAAGGTCTATGGTTTTCTCACTCAACATCTGATGGCTCCAACCAGTTTCGAGACTTGAAAACGGTTTTTCCGCCCAAGTTCACTCTCAAACAATCTTCGTAAGGACACATTTCAACGCATCGGAAACACAGCACGCACATCGAAGTCATTATTTTTCCTCCCTTCTG
This sequence comes from uncultured Candidatus Bathyarchaeia archaeon, assembly GCA_964455275.1. GTDB lineage: Archaea > Thermoproteota > Bathyarchaeia > Bathyarchaeales > Bathyarchaeaceae > Bathyarchaeum. The sequence continues at coordinate 1,189 of CAYVVO010000278.1, forward strand.
CTCATACACTTCAGTAACCTGCACTGGGCAAACTCTTTTACAAATTCCACATTTGGTACATTTTGTCTCGTTCTTGTCAAGATGAGGCACAGGAGCCCACTTGAAACCCTTGAGCCTATTCACAACGGCAATCGATATCCCTGTTGGACAAAAGCGGCACCAAACTCGTCTCACAAAGAATGAACCTACAACTGTTAACGCCAAGAAAATTAATGCGATTATGGTAGCAAAATTTTTGCCTGAATATTTGATTACTTCCTGAATGTAGGGGAAACTGAAGTATAATCCGCCAATTTCCAGTGGACCCGTCCAAGGTACAATTATGGGTACCATAGGACTAAGCAAGATTCCTAGATGTTCGAAAGGACCAGCGAGAAGTAATGCCATGAGAGAAAGAAGGGAAAATGAGGGCGGTTTTATTATGTACAGAATAGCGGATAGAACTAGAAAGAAAAGCAACAACGCATATCTGAAATTATGTAAGAACTTGTTGAGTTTATCGGGCAGGATTCTGTAGCGTATTTTGAAGGTCTTTCGGATTAGAGTAAGCACATCCATGTATAAGCCGAACGGGCACATCCAACCGCAAAAGAATCGCCCCAAAACAATAGGCATTACCAGAATAACGGCTAGTATAAGAAGAGGCCTTACAGGATGCATGAACAAGTAAAATATTGCAACAAAGGATACTACCTGAACAAAGAACTTCAGGTAAGTTACTTTTGTTGTCCGATTCCTTTTCCATATAATGATAACCAATATTCCCGCCATAGCCAGTGCTGCAAACGCCGTTAACTTCAGTAACTCGGCTACGATTTCCATTATCATGCTTACTTCGCCTTCACACTATGCGGGAAACAAGCTGCTGCTGTGCAGAATCCTAAGTGATATAACCGTCCAGTAGCGAACGCTTCAAGACATGGATGCGGAATTTCAATTATCACCGGCATATGCAGTTCACGTCAAATTTTTGGTTAAGTAAATACCAGAAGAGACCATTTAAATCTTAGCAGTTTTTGGCAACCCTGCTTTTTGTGCGGCATTTCTGTTTTGCGCCCCTGTTGATCTTTTATTGGCAAAGCAGATGTAACTCCTATAGGGTCACTTTCTAATTCTGCAAAAACTGATAACCTCGTCAAAAGTTATATTTATTAACTGAAGGGCGAGACTATTCGCTTGTTCGAAAAACCGCTCTTTTGAGGGGAACCGTTAGTATGTCCGAACCTTTCGTTGTGATTACAGCAACCGGAAAAGACAAACCGGGGTTGACCACCGAGATAACAGAATCGATCGCCAAAGCAAAAGGGAACATCGTTGACATCGAAGCCTTCAGCATGAGGGGACTCTTCGCCATCTT
>CAYVVO010000279.1:0-2677 GCA_964455275.1 uncultured Candidatus Bathyarchaeia archaeon
AACCCTGTAGTGGGAGCGTACACCCAAAACGACATGGATGTTTGGGCGGAATTGATGGCGCGATCACTCTACGCCACAGGTGTTAGACGACAGGATGTACTCCACAACGCTTACGGCTATGGCTTATTCACAGGGGGTCTAGGATTTCATTATGGCGCCCAGAAAATCGGGTCCACAATCATTCCCGCCAGCGGAGGAATGACCCAGCGACAAATAAAACTGATGAAAGATTTAGGTTCCACAGTTCTGTGTTGTACACCCAGCTATGCAATTTACCTCGCTGAAGCAATGAAGGAAGCGGGCGTTGATCCTCGGAAGGATCTCAAACTGAGGATAGGTCATTTTGGCGCAGAGCCATGGTCAGAGCGAATAAGGGAAAGGGTTGAACAGGAACTGGGAGTTGAAGCTTTTGACATCTATGGATTAACTGAATTGTGTGGTCCAGGAGTTTCGGTGGAATGCAGTGAACATAACGGACTGCACATTTGGGAGGACCACTTTCTCATTGAAACCATTGACCCGAAAACTGGCGACGTGTTACCCGCTGGAGAAGAAGGCGAGATGGTGTTTACGACTCTCACAAAAACAGGTTTACCCCTTCTGAGATTCAGAACAAGAGACATATCAGTTATCGAAACCGAAAAATGCGGTTGTGGCAGAACCCATTCCAGAATGATGAGAGTAACAGGAAGATCCGACGACATGCTGATCATACGAGGCGTTAATGTGTTTCCCTCTCAGATCGAATACGTCGTAATGGGCTTCCCAGAATTAGCCGCACAATACCAAATCGTTCTTGACAGACCAGGGGCACTGGACGTATTCACCATAAAAGCAGAATTAACAGAGCAAACCTCAAAGAGCACCCAAAAGGAGCTGGATGCATTAAAGCTCAGAATCAGGCAGAAGGTAAGCAACATAACTGGGATTTCACCGATTGTCGAGCTAGTGAAACCTGGCGAAATTCCTAGAAGCGTGGGAAAAGCAAAAAGGGTCTTAGATATGCGTTCAGGCAAGATTTGAAGGCTTCCTCGGCATGAATGCGAAGATTGCAGTTGACAGACCTGGCAGTTTCCTGTTGCTTAACGGAGACGAAGCCGTTGCAAGAGGAGCCGTAGAAGCAGGAGTGAAGGTAGCATCTTCGTACCCTGGAACTCCCTCCACAGAGATTCTGGAAACCATAGCGGAGGCAGCCAAGACTTTTGGGATATACGCTGAATGGAGCATAAACGAAATAGTAGCCTTGGAAGTGGCTGCAGGCGCATCCATGGCAGGGGAAAGAGCAATCGTTTCCATGAAGCATGTGGGGTTGAATGTAGCCTCTGACGCTGCGATGACTCTGGCTTACACGGGGGTTGTTGGCGGTTTGGTTATTGCTGTATGCGACGATCCGGCTATGTACAGCAGCCAGAACGAACAGGACACCCGATATTTTGCTGTGCACTCAGACATTCCTCTTCTGGATGCAGCCAACCCTCAAGAAGCGTTGGACATGACCAGAGAGGCGTTCAAGATAAGCGAGCGATTGCAGTTGCCTGTGATTGTTCGTTTAACTACTCGGGTGGCGCATGGGAAAGCAAGAGTGAAGATTAACGAGATTGTTAAGAGTTCCAGAAAAGCCGAGTTTGATAAGAATGCTTCAAGATGGGTTATGGTTCCCTCTAACGCTATTAGGAGGCACAGGATCCTTAAGGAAAAGCTGAAGAAGGCAACGGAGCTTGTGAACAGCTCAAAGTTCAATGTGATTGAGGATAATGGAAAAGAAATTGGGATTGTAGGCAGCGGGATAGGCTATTATTATGCAAGGTCCGTGTTGGATGCAAGTCAATTCTCGTGGCTGAAATTGGGTTTTGTCTATCCGTTTCCCACGGAGTTATTCAAGACTTTTGCGTCTAAAGTGAAAAAGATAATTGTGGTAGAGGAATTAAGGCCCTTCATCGAAAACAACATCAAATGTTTGCATCCTGAAATATTGGGAAAAACCGGGATAGGATTGGATGAGATTGGCGAGTTTACTCCAGATGTCGTTAAAGACGCTTTTGTAGGCTTGGGGTTATGTGAGAAGACTGAACTGCAAAAAGACCTGAATTTGCCAGTCCGCCCCCCAGTGCTCTGTCCAGGATGTCCACACAGAGCTTTCTATTATGCTCTAAACACTGTTAATCAGTTTGTTGATTGTAACCCCCAAAAATGTAATGGCTGCGTTGTATGCGAGTACGCTTGCTCTATGGAGAAGGAAGAAACCTTCAACCCCGTCAAGTCCAGAATAAGGGCAGTGAGACTTGATCCGCTGTCCAATATGGCAATGGCCTGCAGAACCTGCGAGGACGCACCATGCGTTGCAGCTTGCCCAAAAGATGCGTTAAGCCAGTCAACAGAAGATGGAACAATAACAGTCTATGAGGAAAAATGCGATGGCTGCGGTTGGTGCATCCCCGCTTGTAAATATGGGGCAATAACTCTGCACCCTGACACCCTGAAAGCCCTTGTGTGTGACACCTGTGATGGTGATCCTGTGTGCGTTCAATGGTGCCCTGAAAGTGCATTGAGTCTTAAAGGCAAGACAACAGACAAAATCGTCACAGGTGACATAGGCTGCTACACGCTAGGGTTTATGCCGCCAGTAAATACGGTTCAAACTTGCCTCTGTATGGGCGCTGGAATTTCACAGGCTGCA
>CAYVVO010000280.1:0-7974 GCA_964455275.1 uncultured Candidatus Bathyarchaeia archaeon
CATCGACCTTGATGCACTAAGTGGAGACGCTCCTCAAGCAGACGACATCAGAGTAGATTGGGTTGGACATGATGTTTCAGGATTAACGCTTTACCAAGGCGATGGATCAGGATGGGTTGTATACACTGACTACACATGGGAGACAGACGTATACGTAGTAGACTCGCTAACTACCTCTATATTGAACGGCGAAACACATTGGATCATCGAAGTCTTCCTAAACAGGGGTAAAGCCGAGTTTGATACATCAGGTGCTGGCTATGTGCCGGGTATTAGAGTGGCAGTATACGACGAAAGCACAGAAACACTTGCATCATGGCCACCAACATCCGCAGATGTTCCTGACGATTGGGGAACGGAAAGTGGTGTCTACGGGGAGATTCCAGAGGAAAACATTCCTGAGTCTCTGACGCTTGTGACTGCTGCCTTATTGTCATCTGTTGCTGTTGTAGTTAGCTGCTACTTACTGCGTAGGCGACCAAAAACCGAAAAAAATAGCACGTGCTGAAAAAACAGGAGAAACAATTCTCCCACACCTTTTTTTGAATTTTTTTCTGTTCCACAACCAAAAGCGTGTTCATCAGATTTTAATCTCAAACATGTGCTTCCTTGCACGCCTGCAGATGTTTATCGGCTTTTCAGTTTTCGTCTCGTCTGATGGCTTGGCTCAGGTTCTCGATTAATTGGGGAAAACCAACTAGATTCTGTAAGGCAGCAGCTATCCTGAAACTGCTCTTTGAGGTTCTCAACAGTTCAGTCAACAATTGTCTGGGGTTCAGGTAGAAGGCTCGGAAATACTCGAACACTAGGTTCCTCACTTCCTCGTAGGGAACAGGGGTGGGCACGTCTCTGGGGATACAGATTTCATCTTCCCACTGTTCATCCTCGTTCAGAAGCCCCTTCGCCACCAGATTATCCCATATGTCGGTTCCTACGTGAGCACCCAAAATATTGACGTCAGGCACATCAAGGTCCAGTTTGTTTGCGAACTGCAACGTATTTACGATCTCACGCCGAGTTTCATCAGGCGCACCCACAATAAAAGAACCCACTATCACGTCTACGCCCGCTTTTCTAGCCTTGCAAACCGCTTTTTCTGACTGCTCTGGGGTGATACCCTTCCGGTAATAATCCAAAATCCTTTGGTTGCCGCTTTCTATCCCAAAGAAGAGGCATCTACACCCGGCATTCACCATCTCTCTGAACATGTCGTAGCTGACGTGATCCACTCGCGAATCGCAGAACCATTCGATGTCCATTCCCGACTTCTTGATGCTTCGGCAAAGCTTTGACACTCTCTTAGCGTCGAGAGTAAAGTTGTCGTCTGCGAAGAGGAACTGCTCATAACCCTCACTTTGCAGATACTCTAATTCTGCAATAACGTTCTCAACTGATCTGGGTCTCCACGCGCTTCTAGTGAACTTTCTGATTCCACAAAAACTGCAGTTGAAGGGGCACCCACGGGATGAAAGCAGGGTAGTGAACTTTCTGCTGTTGATTTTGACTCCAAAAATCGCTGACTTATATTGAATTCCAGCAAGATCGCGATCAGGGAAAGGAAGAGCATCCATATCCTTGTTTAATGCTCTGTCAGGAGTAGAAACTAGTCTGCCGTTTTTCCTGAACGTTATTCCCTCAACTTTGTCCAGCTCTCTCCGCTTTTCTATGCACCTCGCAATCTCAAGGCTTGTGTACTCGCCTTCTCCCCTAACCACAATATCCACGAAAGGATACTTCTCCAGTATCCTATCAGCGTTGAATGTTGAGTGATGGCTCCCAAAAACCACTGTGATGTTAGGGTTTTCCGCTTTAACCCGCTCAGCAATCTTCGGCGCCTCCTTTGCGGTGCTGAGCAAAACTGAGAATCCTACGATGCCCGGGTCCTCTTTTTTCACCCACTTCACTGTTTGATCTAAAGAGAAACCTTTCGCAGGTTGGTCAAGTAGAGAAACCTCAATCCCTCCCTCCTTTAAAACCCCAGCACAATACAGGATTCCTAGGGGGGGCCAAGCTGTTGGAACCATATACATTGACTCTGAAGGTGGGCTTGGCTGTATGAATGAGAACTTCATCTCTTATCGCATTCACTTCTTTTAGAAATCAAGCAAGATAAGTTTTGGCGAAATCCCCAGTAAAGGGGTGCCCCTTCAAAGTAACGTCAAATTGATGAACTGTAATTCTGACTTAGGTGACCTATACTGCCCTTATTCACGTTAGTTTGAGGGTGATAGAAACGTTAACCTCAGAATCGTAGTTGTCGCCTTTCACCTAACAAACCAAGTTTGTGAAAAATTGTGTTTTCGTGCGGTTTTGTTGGGCTGTTTTTCGGGAAATGGTCGGAGAGACAAAATATGACATACGTCATATTTAAATATTGCTTTTACCACATTATAATTGTTAACACAAAGCGGATGAAACAAAGTGACAAAACAGATAGCCACCGTCAGATGCCCCGAATGCGGGAGCACAAACCTAGTGGCAGACTCAGAGATGGGAGAATACGTCTGCGGTCGCTGCGGCCTAGTCATCGAAGAGAACATCCCAAGCCAAGAAGCTGAATGGAGAGCCTTCACTCCACAAGAAAGAGACGCCAGAGCAAGAGCAGGCGCCCCAACAGACTATTCACACTACGACAAAGGCTTATCCACAGTCATACGCGTAGAAAGAGATGCCTTCGGTCGCTCCCTTTCACCCCAAGTCAAACAACAGATGTGGCGCCTCAAACGATGGCAGACACGCTCAAAAGTCCACGCTTCCCAAAGCAGAAACCTCATGCTAGCCATGAGTGAACTCCAACGCCTCTCCGACATACTTCACATACCATCCTCAGTGCACGATATGGCGGCGATAGTCTACCGAAAAACCTTGAATGAAGGCTTGGTTCGGGGACGCAGCATCTCAGGGATGGTAGCGGGAGCCCTCTATGCAGCCATCAGATTCAGCAAGCTTCCCAGAACTCTGAAGGAAATAGCGGAAGCCAGCCAGCGTGCTCAAAAAGAGATCGCGCGATCCTACAGTGTGATCGTTAGAAACTTGGACATGAGGATGCCCGTAGACGACCCAACATACTATGTTACAAAAGTAGCAGAGAAAGCCAAAGTCTCCAGCGATGTTGAGGGATTAGCTATCCATCTCATAAAAACAGCTAAAAGAAATTATGCTACCACAGGAAAAGACCCCTCAGGACTAGCAGCTGCAATCATTTACCTTTCAGCGAGAATGCTTAAAGAGAAGGTGACGCAGGCACATCTTGCCAAAGCGGCGAACGTAACCGAGGTTACTGTGAGAAACAGGAAAAGGGATTTAATAAAGAGCCTTAAGCTGGAAAAAGTTTAGGTTCAACGTTTTTCGGGCACCTGACTACTTTTTGTTGAAGCTCTTGAAGGCGATGGAAGACTGTGCTAGCGTAGACTATGAAATGTATCTGATACAGGCGTCTAACGTAAGTGTCTGAAACAGTTTTTGTTGCGTTCTCATTTGTTCTTTTTGTTCTACGTCAACCTTCAAGATTGTTAATAAAAATTGGACAAAAAGCCTTTAAGGAATATCAGTGAGTTTATGTTGTAGAAGGAGCGACAGAAAGCGGTGTTAGCATTACGGAGGACTGCCGATCCAGAAATGGGTCAAGAGCTCTACACATTCGGCTGTATGCTCCGTTTCACTGCAAAGAGGATGATCACAAAACAAGGGAGGCTAAGCTGGATGGATGGAAGTGAAGGCGATGACGAAGACCAACATAGCCGGAGCCATGTCAGCAACGAAGCTGAGAGCCAGCCTAGGCCAGTCCCTTTTATCCTTTTCATTTGATATAGGCGGATTGCTGACCGGAGCCATACTCATTCTTTACTTCGATGTACTCTCCATCAGCGAAGCTCCTTGGGCACTATTCCTTTTCCCGGGAATTCTGAGCATAAGAGGTGCCGTAGGCGGTCTCTTTAGTGGACACTTGGGCACAGGTTTGCATTTAGGAACAATCAAAGCCACGTTTACCCAAAACACCAAGGATTTTTATCTCCTTCTCCGAGTGGTCATTACGCTAGCTTTTGTAAGCGGCGTTAGCGTGGGGGCTGGAACTTGGATATTCGGCGTGTTTCTCTGGAAGGCTACGGTAATAGATTTTGTTCAGTTATTTGCAGTGATTACCGCAACTATGGCTCTGTCAGTGGTGTTTGTCTCTCCTCTCACAATGGGTTTTTCAGTTCTTTCCTTCAGACGAGGGTTAGATCCAGACATTATTGTTTATCCGGTAACTTCGACTATATCTGATATAATTAACACGGGATGTTACATTCTTAGTTTGAGCCTCTTCTTTATGTTTGAACCTTTTGGGCGCTACCTGATTTGGATACTGGACATCATTTTCATTGCTTTTGTTGTCTACATTCTAGCCAAAAACCTTAATGAAACAAAGTTTGCCGCGACAATCAGAGAATTTCTTTTAACTCTAGTGTTTGTCACGTTGATTGTTAACGTTACCGGGTCTTTTCTAACAAAAATCAGCGGAATCACAGGCAACGGCAAGAGGATATACGCTGTATACCCCGCCATAATCACCACCGTGGGAGGAGTAGGCTCTATAATAGGTTCAACCGCCACCACAAAACTCGCGTTAGGGTTGATTAAACCCTCCTTTTCCTTCATAAAACAGCACTTAAACGAGATTGTTGGAGCATGGTTAGCGTCTGTAGTGATGTTCATCGTTTATGGGATAGTGTCCTCAGTTATGAGCGGTGCAGAAACTTTAGGGGAGATAACAATGTTCACAGGTCAACTCTTAACCACAAACATCCTCGCTGTCTCCCTTATGGTCTTTATCGCTTATGCAGTGGCAATTTTCACTTTCAGGCGAGGATGGAACCCCGATAACTTCGTGATTCCCATCGAAAGCGCCTTAGCAGACACAATCACAACTGCCGCTGTTCTTGTAGCATTATCCCTCATCATCTAAAAGCCAAAACAGTTTCTAGCCTTCTTCTTTGGCGGGCTCTTTGACTCCAGAAGCCAATGCCTCAAAGTCAGCTTCTCCCTCGGCGTAACCTGAAGCAATCAAAACATCGCCTGCCTTAATCACCGTGTCAGGTCGAGGTCGCAACCACCAGTTGCCTCTTCTGATAACCAGAACCCACATGCCTGTGTCCTCTTGGATTTGGGCTTCTCGAATTTTCTTTCCCACAAACGGGGAGGTCTCTGAAACTGTAACCCGGGTTACGGTTTCCTCTGCCTCCTCTATTACAAGCCTCAGGATGGGGTGGGGCTCCAGTCCTTTCAGCACAACATCAGCGATTTCCATTGCTGCGTCCGCAATCTGCTCTGTGACTACCCCCAGCCTCATTAGACCAAGGAAGTCTTTGGATTCTTCAGGTTTGAAGCCGCTGGACAAAACTAGGCGCTCAAAGTCCGTGTGCAGGTTGTCTATGTGGTCTTCTAGGGCTTCAACTTCTTCAGCTAACGATTGACTGTTGAGAAGGAGCGAAGAGTATGCTAGGTCTATCATGAGCTCAGAGGTGTCCTTCAGAGCCACCAGTTTGTCAACGATTTTCTTGAAGTGTTCTTCTGTCATAGCCACTTTGACTCTCGCCTCATTCTAGCTCCTTTATTTTGCCCTCGGCTACGTCCTTCAGTTCGTCAACGCCATGAGGTGCTCCTCTGACAATCAAAACATCACCTTCCACAACCCTCTCCTCCTCGCTAGGGTCTATCAGCCATTTCCGCCGTCGGCGAATAGCTATTATGTCAACTCCTATCTTGGCGGCTAATTCCAAGTCGCCAAGTTTCTTGTTGACGAGGATTGAATCAGGTTTAACTATTGTTCGCGCCAGCCGTTCCTCAACCTGCTCGAAGGCCTTCCGAACGATGGGGTGAATCCCTATCTCCTTGAGAACAATAGATGCAATGTCCGCGGCTGCGTCCGAGATTTTGTTGGTGGCTGCGGCTACAGTTATTACTGCTGTTAGGTGTTTGGCGTCTTCTGCGTCTCTGGCTGCGAGCATGGTGTTCATGTCTATGATGTAAGCCAGGTAGTCTACACGCTTTTCGAGTTCCAGAACCTCTTCAGCGAGTTCGTGGCTGTTGAAAAGGGCTGCTGAGTATGCTAGGTCTATCATTATCTCTGACACGTCTTTCATTTCGGTGAGGGCTTCGCGAACAGAGATGGGTTCGTAATCAATCTTTTCCGATTCTGCCAAGCAGAGAAAACTCCCTTAGATCAATTCTGTTACACGCTATCAATTTACCGCGTCGATACTATATGATAACCTGCAATCTTTTAATTTTATCGTAATAACCCGTTTTGCCTCATGAAATCAGGAGGAGGGTTAGTCCAGAGGCTAGGGGCATGGTTAGGTTATCGTTTAACGGAAGGGGAAGTGCTTCCACCAGCATTCCAACTGCGGCGGCAATCAAAGCTCTTGTTGGGTCAACGAAAATCATGGCGCCCAGGAAGGCAAACAGGAAACCGAATAGTGTTCCTTCCAGGTTCTTTCCTTTGTTGAAGGGCAGAGGGGTTCTTCCGAATTTCATTCCGAAGAGGTGAGCGCCGCCGTCGCCTAGGGTTAATGTTGTGATGGCTACGTATCGTATGGGCGCTGGGAAGATGAGGAGAGAGATTGCTATGCCCATGGCGAAGTGGATGGGGGCTGCTGCGAATTCGTAGAGTTCTGTTTTGTTTGCTGCGTTCCAGGTTATCGGGGAGAGGATGGGAAGGTTGATTCCGCGTACTCTGGCGACTTCAGATAGGGTGTAGAGCACGGTTACGAACAGTATCAACGAAGCCACCATGATGTTTCCGAGAAGATATATGCAAATAAAGGACAACAGAAAGCTGCCTATGTGAATTGTTTCTCTGAGACCTCGGCTTCTCGACATCACAGAGTGAGAACGTGGCGGCTTTTCTCCTGTTATATACGGTAAAATTTCTGTTAACGCGCCTTTTGCCACAAAATCGGATTTTGCGGTTAGAACGAAATCGGGGTTGTAGCCTATCCTCAACCCGCATAGAGGAAACATGGAAAGGTTGTTCCGGTCATCAGCAACCATAACACAATCTCGGGGGGTTAACTCTTCTTTTTCAAGTATTCTCCGCAAAACAACAGCCTTGCCTCCAGACCTGAGAACGTCGCCTCCTATGGCACCCGTTAAACGTTCATCCGCTATCTCCAGTTCCAGACCATAAGCATAATCAGCCTGTAGCCTAGTCGCCAAGTCCTCTACGACTGGGGTGGGAAGACCTGAACTAATTAGCGCTGTCCTGTATCCGTTCTGGTTTAATGTTTTGAAAACTTCTTCAGTGCCGGGCATCAGGGGTATCCGCTTGTGAAGTTCCAGAATCTCTTCCGCGTCCAGCCCCTTAAGCATCGCAAAGATTCTTTTCATTGCGGATTCGACAGATAACAGTCCAATTTCGTAGAGAAATCCTAACGCGACGATTTTTATGAATCCCAGAAACCCCACTTTCCTTGATGCCTCAAAGAGAAGATAACGATTCTTCGGTATCAGAATCCCTTCCACATCAAAGACAACCAAGCGACTGGCTCCATGCCCAGTTTCCTTCCCGTCAGCCATTGGAGATTTTCCTCTTCCCATTATTGACCTTGTCATGATTGAAGAGTTTATCGGAAACAATACGCAAAACGAAGAGAGGTGTGGCAAGCCAGTTCCGTTGACATCGTTGGTGTTTTGAACTGGTGACTTTCTTCGTTGCGCTCAGGCGACATACAACTTTCGAAGAGCTATCTGGCTAGCAACGCGGCAACAATTGAAAGAATGACACCTATCCAACCAACTGATTGGACTATAATGAATAAGAAGGACAGAGTGTAAACCCAACCGTGAAAGAATGCTGAAATTAAGGTTATCAGGAAGCCTATCAGCCCCATTCCTGCACCAATACCCATAATGAATTTGGCAACTCTTTTTCTTTCCATGTATATCAGGACGCCTCCAAAAATCACAGCCACGCCTCCCAAGTTAGCAATG